>JAIROC010000307.1 GCA_031257735.1 Bacteroidales bacterium
GAGCGCAGCGACGAAGCAATCCAGAACTTTTTCTCCGACTCTGGATTGCTTCGTCGCTGCGCTCCTCGCAATGACGACAGTGCGGGAGCGAGGCGTTACAAAAAGCGTCATTATAAGGAGCGCAGCGACGAAGCAATCCAGAACTTTTTCCTCTGACTCTGGATTGCTTCGTCGCTGCGCTCCTCGCAATGACGACAGGGCGGGAGCGAGGCGTTACAAAAAGCGTCATTATAAACGCAGTGAAGTAATCCAAAATTTCCGGATTACTTCCTGCTTCGTTCCTCGCAGCTCGCAATGATGGAGATTGCTATTTTTTAATGATATAACAGTCTTCGGGCAGATACTATTTATCAGAAATTTAAGCATAATCCTAAACCCGAGTTCAGGTTGATGTTTAAAGCCACTGTATTTTTCGAATATAATGTCATTGCCTTTTTCATTTTGCCTTCTCCGACATAATACATGATGATTCCAGCAACCATGACGCTGCCTCCGCCAACAAGTAATTTTGTGTTTCCCTTCGCTCCGGCAAGCCGTGTGCCTAAATCATACCCAAAACCAAATGCGCCGATACTTCCAATGATTGTCCCTGTGACGCTTAAATTTATGCCTGATTCAAACATCCGTGGAACTTGTACGTCGCTGCCTGTTTTCAGTCTGTTCATAAAGTCTTTGTATGAAATTTGTTGACTTCCCGCATAATAACTGTGACTCCATGTCCCCGATGTAAAACTCAAACTTTCCGACTGTTCCTGTGCAACAAGAACATGAGTAAATGCCATAAACATTAAACAAATAAATACTTTTACTACTCTCATAATCTGTACTTTTTTTAACTAATTTTATATTTTAATCAATGACAAAAGTAAAAACAATCTTTTACATGCCAAAATTTTTTTACAGTTCTAAAATCTGTATCCGACGCCCAATTTTATTCCCAACTGGAATAATGTATCAAATCCTGTCATGACGTATGTGTCGGCGTTTCCCATATCATTTTCGCCCATGCCTCCCAGAATATTCCATCGTACGAGAGGACTTGCGACAAGCGTTATTCCGGAATCAAATACGTGTTCCACTCCGAGACTTGCACTTAAACCTCCTCCGTATTTGTAACCCATGTATGGATTATAGTTCAGGTCAACTCCTCCTTCCAGAAACAGATATTTCGAAAAATAGCGTCTCAGATGAAGCGGGAGAGAAAATATGCCCATTGATTCTCTATAACTTCCGCCATATTTAGACGTCATTACTAAGAAAACGGCAGTGGCTGTTAATCCTGTGCAAAATTCGACGCTGGGAGCGACTTTATGTGCATATTCGATTGCTATGCTTTTAAAATCAGCTCCTCTATACATGTTCGCCGCTCCAAAACCACCGACAGTGGAGCCATTTCTGTTGTAAGAATCAAACCCAAAAGAATAATTCAGACTTATGTGATTCTTCCTTTCCTTTTGAGCAAATGTGTTTTCAGTGGCATAAATAACAGCTATACATACAAGAAGCTGTTTAAAATTGATGTTTAACAATGCTTTTTTCATTTTTCATTTATATTTGTTTGTTTATAATCTTATGTATATCCGCCAATTTCATTTTATCCAAACATTTGTACTGTCCGGCTTCGGACTGAACTGTTTAAAACGGAAAGTTATATCTTCCGAATAGCTTTTCTGACTATTGTTATCTTTTCGCTTATTAATAATGAAAGTAGTGTCATTAACAATCTTTCCAAAATGAGTAAATATCCAACTCCTGTATTCCCAAGCCTCAATCTCAATATCGGAATCAATTATTTGAAATACCCCAATATGATCAGGATTACTTTTTAATTCAGAAATATATTTATCATTTAGCAAAATTTCATTTTCTATGTAGTTCAATGTATCCTGACTGTTTGGAGTAGCCCATGTAAAAATACAAAAACCATCTTTATAAAATATGGCAACACGTATATCGTTCCTATAAATTGGGTTTGAATAATAGTACCCATCAATTTTCAATTTGTCTCCAGTATATGGAGTTTTTTGCATGGTTAGATTTCGTAATTTCGTGTCACAACTTGCGAATAGAAAAATCATCATAAATAAAAAAATTTTCTTTACCATAATGTATAAGGATTTAATGAATAAGCGCCAAAATAAAGTCTGTCTCGCATATTTAGTACTTCAAAATGTGGATAATCGAACAGATTGTGAAAACTGTTTTGAACAGGTCCTCTTATGTTTTTTTCACTGTTATATCCTATTCTCATATTTATAGATTTATATTTACTATTATCATATCCAGAATCATATCTACTATCATATCCAGCATTATATCCAACATAAATAGCTCCCATTCTGTACTTATTGGCGCTGGCACCGGTAAAAGCGCCATCCTTCATACCTTCACTAGCCTGTCCAGTAAAAATACTAAGCCCCGCATTAACTCCTTTAAAACGTCCTCCTGTCAGATCAAACCTCAGCGCGGCAGTTCGGAACTTGTCGCTTTCGCTACCGCCGCCAGACCACAATCCGGGTACTGGCGCCCATGTATCGTTTTCATACGTTACTCGCCAGTTTCCACCGCCTGCGTATATTTGTCCTGTTTGTTGGGATGTTTCTCCGCTAAAGAAATAAGTGCTTCCTATTCCTGCTTGAAACTTCTCACTCTTATATCCGGCGCCATATCCAACCCGGCCTTCCAAACCGCTCGCTTCGGTACCTGCGGCGCTGAAATAATATGTTCCGCCAAAATTCAATCCGGCGCTGAATTTCTTACTGAAATCGTAGCCAAAGGTGAAGTTGACGCCAAAGCCAAGTCCATCGGTACCTACAGCAAATTGTGGCGCTATGATTAGATTCAAACCACTATTGCCAAATGGTATTTTTTTTATTGGCAATGCCATAGATAAAGCTCCATTCATAGCGCCCATCATGCCACCTACAAGGGCGCCTTCCCAAAATGAGCCGCCATTTGCTTTTGAATTATATCCTCCGCCCATCCATCCCATATCTGTCTTGATTGCCAAAGGCAATAATTCAGGACAAAAGATTGCAGATAATACAGTAAATATGATTTCCCCGCTCGGGTCAGTATAAAGCAGCGGATTGTTCACACAGTAGCTGTACCGGTTAAAGTTCTGCGAGAACTCCGGCGCCTGCACGTATGATGGGTCGGGCGAGAGGAAACGTCCGAGAATGGGGTCGTACATGCGTCCGTTCATGTTTATCAGTGCGAACTCCGGAAGATGTTCGTGACCGGTGAAGCCGCGATGAAATTTGAACGTGTTGTTAGTAACTGTCTGTTTACCCCAGACGTCGTAAGAAACTTTGAATGCTGCTGTGCCGTTGGCGTCGTTGTTGGCCGACATAATCCTGCATCCCGCCGCTCCGGAAACATAACCGGAAACCGCCGCCAGCAATACAAATAATGTCAAAAACAACTTTTTCATCTTTTACCGAATTTTGTTGCAAAGATATATCATTTTTTGTAAACTTGTTGCAAGATGAAATATTACTTTTGAATCTAATTGCTTATATTACGAGATTTGGGAGGACATAGCATCTTTTCGTTTTCAGGAGTATTGCCTGTGCGACGAGTAGATTCTTCTTTAATGTAAATAGACGGTATAAATGTATAATTCAATCTGCTAATTCGTTCCAAATCGAAAAATTTCCTAATGTATTCATTCAATTCAAAAATGTCTCCTTCAACTACACGATATACATAAATTTTCCCATCTTTGATATACATAAATCCATTATCATCGTGGAAACCTGATAATGCACTACAATACAGAATCTGTTCCGGTTGCAGTTCGTTAATGTGCTTTATTACTTTTTTTAGTTTTCTTTGTTTCTTTGTTTTAAACGGAGATTTATTATCACTCATATCAAAATAAGCATATATTCCATCAAAAAAATTAACAAAAGCAATCACATTCATTTTTTTATCAATATATGCAAACATAAATACACGAGAACTGTCAATAGTAATGTAATTATAAATGTCGTCACTATAATTAAAGGTTTCTGTATCTACAAACTGAATAGTGAGCATTGGCACTGTGTTGTCTTTATTTAAATCTATTTGGGGCAAAGGTTTTATAATTGTATCTATACCCCACCATTGGCATTGTACAATATAATCCTCTATTATGTTTTTTTGTGCCTTGTCAAGGTAACAATCCATATCTGCTTCCTCATAAAATTTTTTCAATTGAGAAATAATATCTTGCGAATAAAGTCCATTCACAAAAAATAACCCTATCAATATTAAACATCTTGTTTTCATATATCCATCTATATATAACTATTTTTGTGCACTATTCCGAACAGGTGCGTACAGATTCGAATTTCACCAAATGGTGTGAGATCGGCTCGCGGAGTAATTATTTTTTGGAGGGGGACATGTTTTATTTTGACAATGGCGGACATAGTCTAACTTCTTCCGATGGTGTATGACCCGTAAGGCGATAGTCAATAGGGTGACCATCGACAACTTCTAACTTTTTGTTTAGAGGCCAAAGAATGAAATTTGAACGTCTAATCATGTTTATATCCGGACATTTTCTAACATGTTCATTAAATTCCAGGCTTTGTCCTGTTTTTATATGGTATAAATAAATTAGTTCGTCTTTAATATACAAAAAAGTCCCATCCCAACTATCACAAAATAGAATTAAATCAGGATTCTCTTTTGTAATATTTTTTATAATTTTCCGTATTTGACGTCTCTGTTTTTTTTCAGGATAGAAAAAATCATCCTTAATATCAATATATGTACCTCGTTCTTCCGTATCGGTAAACCCTTTTACATTCATTTTATCGTCAACACAAACAATAACAAACGTTCTTAGACTGTCTATGATTAAATAATCGTAAATATTGTCTTCAAAACTATATTGTTCCGTATTTGCTAATGCAATCGACAAAACAAATACTTTGTTCTCTTTCGACAAATCAATATTTGCCGGTCTATATGGACAATAAGGAAGACTGTCTATTATTCGTAACATATTATTTATCAAAAAACTGTCAAATTTCATTAAATCTTCCTGAATTTTTTGTTCATACCAGGCGAAATCGGCATTTGCATAAAATTCTTTCAACTGTTTAATTATATTTTGCGAATAAAGTCCATTCACAAAAAATAACCCCATCAATATTAAACATCTTGTTTTCATATATATCGTATTAAAATAAACGGAAAATATTTAAAATAGTACTTTGATTATGACCATATCTATAATTATATTTGCTTTGACGGAATAAAAGTCGATTTTTCGTTGGTGCACGAAGATAGACCTCTAATCCTCTAACATTATCTGCATGACCTTTAAAATGATATGAAAATATTTCTCTATTATTTGCGGCATCTTGCATATAGACAGGATCAAATGGTTTTATATATTTTGATTTAGAAAACCTTTCTGTATCGTTAAAAGTATCTTCAATTAATTCCCTATAACCATCTCCACTAATTGTTACTCCCGTTCCATCTTTATATCCCGAAGAGGTTACAAAATCTTCATACGTACGCGTCCCTCCTCTTTTGCTTTCTATTTCCGCAAAAGTAGTCGGTACACAATCATTATCCGCTTTAGAGCCAACATTTGAAATACCGAAATCAATCACATAGTCCGGTTTATCAACATTAAAAAACGACCATTGAGT
>JAIROC010000355.1 GCA_031257735.1 Bacteroidales bacterium
CGTTCGGATTATCCTTGCAGGTTCTACCTGCAGAGTAAAAAAATAATAAATGTCAGTAGTATATGTTGAAATGGAAAACGTTTTAAAAATAAATGCAGGCACAGCCTGCTTGGATAGAGGTTGTGTGAAAAATCACAAAGCCGTCCAAACAACGCCGTCATTACATTTGTGCTTTTGAAAATCAAAACGATTACTCGCAATGACGTCGTTGTTTGAACGTCTTCATGCGTCAGCTCATTTTCAATTTTCAATTTTCAATTAATGAGTTATGAGTTATTTTGTTTGCGTCAGCCCAACTCATAACTCATAACCCATAACTCATAACTAAAAAAATAACTCTTATTATCGTTCGATGCCGATGATAACTTTTGTATTTCGCTTTCGGAAGACTTTTACCTGAAACGTAATCCGTGTCTGACAGGAAGGTTTTCCGGTTGTGTAGGATACAAAAGCTTTACCTGTCTTTAGTCCTACAACCTTCACACTATTCGGCGTCGCTTCTATTAACTTGATTATCGACGGATTCGATACACTCCATACTCCACCGTCTACAGACGCATTATTTAAGAGTACTGTATCATTAATGCAAAATTTGTTCTCCCCTGTTGTCGGAACGTTCGGCGGATAAGTCCCCTGTCGAATGTGAATAGCCTTGAGACGACTCTTGCATCCCGTCGTTTTGTCGATAGCACGTCCGTAAAAAGTAGTGTCCGAATGGATATGAATCAAAGGCGAAGTTAATGCCGTCATTCCTGCCGAATCCCTGTAAAACTGAATATCCGTGTTAGGAGAAACATATCTCACCAAATTAATGAGATTCTCCATCGTACACAAAAGCGTATCCCTCACAACGTCCAAGACGGGAATCGAATCTACTGATATTCTAAGGTATCTCGACCTCGCCTTACATTTGGACTGATTAATTATCTCCTTATTTCCTAGCACCAGACAGTAATATCCTGAATGAAGTTTCGTGGCGCTGTCTATATCGTAACCCACAGAAACATGCCCGTTTGAGGACGTTCCTGATGTGTTGGGAATGATTTTCCATGCACTATCCGCCATTAAGTTCCCGCTTGCATTAAATTCCCAATGATACAGTAAGTCATTTCCGTAAGCGCCATTGTCCACATAATCCCCCCTCAAAGAAAGAGAACTCCCTGTACATAATGCGGTATCGTTAGCTGTAAGCCCGCTGATAGCAATGTCAGGCGAACACAAATGAAGCTCAATATCGTCCAATACAAAATCATTTCCGTCTGAACCTGTTCCGTTATTGATAATCTTTAATACGATGGAAGTTTGTCCATTTGGAACCGTAAACTGAAACCCATAACTCTTCCATGCCGAATCAGCATCAGGAATATCCCCCGTATAAAACTTCGCAAGCGTATTTTGAAGCGTGTCCTCCAACAAAAATATTAAATTCGCCCTGTGTGTGTGCGAAAGATTGACAATTAAACTTGTAATCCATGCCGAAAAATATAACTCTATCCCCCCACATAAACCGTCAATCTGATGCTTGTAAAACTGTCCCGGAGAAGAAGCGGCATCAAACCCTATCAAATATCCACGTGTGTTGTCGTTGGGAAAAGTGTGATCGCCAATGTTCTTATACCAAAAAGATTTTCTGAAATTAGCTGTCGTCTTCGCAATGCTGTACACACTATATCCATCTAAAGTGGAACTATAGGTATATTTGTCAACTTGCGGTATACCCGACGATTTAGTATGCGGATCAGCAGGCGAATTTCCCCCAAAATCCTCCTTGAAAAGCAATATTCCATCTAACATACATCCAACCGGATGTGTCCTTCCACAATCAAGACTTAACTTCAAATCAATTCTGTAACGCGGAAGTTTCACCCCCTGATATTGAGGTTCAGCCCAAAATGACTGAATCATATTTGCATTCTTGACAACGGTAATCGTATTGGCTTCTTTTAATGGACTTGTCCCCGTATCCGTATTAAACCAGAGATACTTCATTCCAGGCAATGGCGTAAATCCAATATCAACAGATGCCCCTGCACATGCAATATACATCAAATTCAAAGGCTTGTTGACTATTACATAAACCCGCGCTACTGTACTATCTATATTACATTTGAGATAATAAGTCATGGAATCTATGCCGTAAAAACCGGCATCAGGTGTATAAGTGAAAGTATCCGACTTGATTACCAAAGTACCATGTTTTGCCCCTCCACCCGTAATAGTATCTATGACGACAGATTGACGACAACCAAGTGGTAAAGAATCATTGTCTAATACATTAATGCTTATCGGGTCGGTAATCGTACTGACATAGTCATGGTGCGCCATCAGTATGTCCTTCTTAAGAACAGTCCTTTCATTGGTCGCATAATCACATTCCTGTTTCTCATAAGCTGCCTTTCCATTATCATTCAAACGAATAATAATCGAATTGAAAGACTTATAAGAAGATATTTTGGGAATACATATATCAATTCTGAAGGTATCACCCTTATTAATCGTACGATTATACGTTGTCGTTATCATCTTATTACTCTCCGTTACAGCGTTCTGATATATCGAAATATTGAAAGGAGCGCCTAAAGGTATATCACCACTGTTGGTAATGTTAATAAGAATCTGTATGGAATCACCGATGGTGTAATAGTGCAGGGCTGGCTTGTCTACTATTTGAACATCCGGCAGTATCCATAAGAGATTACCATTTTTGTCTAATATGGACTGCTGTTGCAAAAAGGTATTATAAGGATGAATATCATCCGCCGTCCTGATGAGACTGTCTTTTCCGTGAAATCTAATCGCTTGACTGATCTGCGTTTTAGGTACGCTTAAATCTTCATTAATATTGATTGCATTATAAGCATACTGATTCCAAACTCTTCGTGCAGGAGCCCATTTGTTTCCTGCACCTGCCTTGAATATCTGTAAAACGCCACTGTATGGAGCGCTCTCACTTTCATTTCCCCCCACTATAACTATCTCAGCCTGCCCGTCATTATCGATATCTGCAATTACAGGATATTCACACTGCGTTCCCGAAGTAGACGGAATAGCTACTAAATCTTTCCTTACCGCATTGGGATTGCTTCCATCAATGATTTTTACGTGTGTCTCGTCCCTGTAAAGTATCTCAACGATCCCATCCTGATCAAAGTCAAACAAAGTAATCCCCGTAGAACCCGAAACATCAGTTGTTACTATTCCCCACTTAACGGTCGCCGTTGTTTTTCCATCTATGTCCCATGCTATTATTCGTTTTTGACTTGCGTAGACAATTTCAGGATAACCATCGCCGTCAATATCCCCTACTGCCGGGCAACCTCTTCCCCAATAAGTACCTTTCGCCTGACTCATGATTACATCCCCTGTATAAGGACTCCAAATGTAAAACCAATCCTCCGCATTAACAAGAATCTCAAGCCTTCCGTCAAGGTCAAAATCAACAGCAATTGTCATCAATCCAGCATTTGGATGAGGGTTTTTATTGACCTCCTTCCAAAGCGAAGCAGTGTTACCTGCTGTTCCTGTTCTGTTTTTTATATCAATATGATAAATCTTTCCCCGTATAATCAATTCCAAAGAGCCATCCTTATTAATGTCTGCCGCCGTAGACCCCATTTCATTAATCGTCGTTATTTCATCATCCAAATCCAGCAGCAAAGCGCCTGTTTTCAGGTCGAAAATTTTATCCCTAATATATACCTCGGCGTATCCGTCAGCGTTAAAGTCTGCAAAAGCGACCGCTCCCGTCAGATAAGTATGAGTGGAAGGAGGGGACACATCAGTATATCTAGCGTCTGACTTCCATTGCTGTGTCCCCGCTTTGTTATAGGCATACAAATATCCGTCCCTAGCCGATACAACAATCAAAGCCTCCGTGTCAGAAGCCTGTGCCTTTGCAATCCCCAAAAGTCCCAAGTCCGAAGTTACATATTCTGCTGTCGTAATCATCTTAAAGGAAGCAGTTTTCATGTCATAAATATTGATGCCATCGGTGTAAAATCCCTCCTTAAAGTTAGTACTATTCCTTTGTTTTACCGAAAGAAGCTCCGACGACCCGTCACTGTCCAAATCACCAACCAAGGTAATTTGACAGGTCGAATGCCGAAACGCCGGCAGTTGAGGTTTGTCGATAACCCAACTCAAAGGAGGTGGATCGGATATACAATTAGGCTCTTTGATATTATCCGGAAAATCATATACAGTAATATATACCTTCGCATGAGCATGAGCATAAGCGCTGTATTCTAGAGAATCCCTTCCCCAAAAACCAGCATTGGGAATGTACAGAATACTGTCATTGACCACAAATGCCGTCCCATTGACGGGAAATTCCGTAATGTGCAAATGGTAGTTACATTGTTGCGATATCTGGTCATTTCTCGAAACGCCTATCATTATCTGCGACCCCACCATAGTACTTCTATAATCATTATGGAAAGATATTAGGGGTCTTTTAAGCGTTGTCGTCGACGAAAATCCACGACAAATACCATCTACCACATAACATTTATAATCTCCCACATTGTAGACTGTGCAAGTTTGTCCTGTGTCCCCTATCAGTAGTTTGTCGTTGTGATACCATTGATAAACAGGTGCAGTAGCAGGATTTACCGGCGTTGCCGTCAACACTACAGGAACCGTATCACACAATACCCCATTATTCGTAGCGGTAACATTATAAATGAAGTCCGGACAATCTATAGCCGAAAAAACATTGTTCGACAAAACACATTCATCGTATCCCGTAGCCGGAAAATTGCGATAGTCATCAACCAGACGTACCCATATCAAGTTGTTAATGAAATTGCCCCACAATGTGTAGGAGTGTGTAATTTTTTCTCCTGGAAAAATATCAACACCCACAGGTAGCGTTCTGATACGAGTTGCTCCCGTACCAATCGCTAACCCCGTTGCCCCACCGTTGTAAAAAGTGATAGGAGTTTGTGCATTGATAGAAGCGCTACCCTGATTGCTGATCGTTAATGTAACCGTCGAACTGGAATTATTTATTACTTTTACAGTCATGTTGTGAATAACCATATCGGGATCACGTACCACCGGTACATAAGGACTCTCCCCCTTGACAATGGGTTGTTGTATCCATTGACCATTATAAGGATGGATAAGTTTACCATTTTTGTTTACGTAAGATGTCAGCATGGATTGTGGTTTTGCAGGTACGGTCAAATCTTCGTTAATCTGCAAGGGAAAATAAATCGTTTGATTCCACACGGGCGGACAGGGCGCCCATTTATCATAGCCCGAAGCATGTTCAAAAACGTAAACAAATCCTTTTGAACGTCCCGCAGATTCGGAAGATGGATACGCCAAAGTAACAATATCCGCACTCCCATCCATATCCACATCCGCAATAACAGGAGCTTCAAAGCCTGTGTATGATCTTATGTCACTTTGTTTGAAACGTATGGAGCTTGTCGGGGAAACATCTTCGGTGATGGGGATATATGTCCTCAAGGCAGGTGCAATTACCCGAACGGAAGTCTCGTCGCGATAGCATAATTCTTTAATATCGTCATTGTCGAAGTCAAACATGGTGATCCCCGTACAGGAAGATTCATCTCCGTGTTCCATTGCCCAAGAGAGTTTCAAACGCTCATGTAAGGGTGTACTTCCTCTGGGATCGGCATGATAGGTAAACCCTACGATATGTCCAAACAGCGGACGTGCCGGATCGTGATTAAATCCCGAGTTAGACGAAGCGCCAACAATCCCTTCATACGTCAAATCACTACTCGACAAAGGATGAAAAGCTATTTGCGAGGCTCTTGAATGAGCTGTATAAAATCGTCCTCCGTTGAAACATATCTCCGGAAGGGACTTATCCCTATTATAACTGTCAATCCATCCGTTGATGTCGCCAACAAAAGGAAACGACATCGTTCCCGTTACAGATTTGGTATACAAAAAAACAGCAGCCTTAACTCCACCCGCATCAAGAATGGGATCCCAGACATAAAGAATATTTTCTGTAGCTCCACTCAAACTATTGGTTGCCGGTGCAAGGACAATAACGTCCAAAAAGCCATCCATATCAATATCCGCAACAGCAGTAAATCCATCAGCAACGTAAACGGTTGTCATATCGTTAGGGTCATTCCCTCTTTGTGTTGTGATTTTAGAGGGTCCATATATAATGTAGTCGAGAGCAGGCATGCCCATATAGTCTTTCATAATATAGACCTTACTGCCAGCAATGATGTCCAAAATTCCGTCATCATTTATATCGGTAATCGCCATACACGGAATATGACTATCATTCCACGCCGCCCCCGGACGACGCCCTACGTATGCGTAATTATTTTTGATTTTATTGATTGTCGAACTGTTAGGAAATCCGAAGTTATCGAGAGTTTCCAATACACAGACAACTTCTCCTGTTCTTCCGTTGAAAATTTTGTTGTAGACAATCACTTCCGGAATATCGTCCCCATTGATATTGGTAATGTAAGGCACGCCAGAACCGAAGATTTCATGATTCTTGCTTATAGGGCTTTTATAAGAGTATTGACCACCATAAATATTTCCATACCACATAACGGAAAATCCTATAATTTCCTTAGCTGCATCGACGATAGGTTTAAGTGCGTAGATTTTTCCGAGGTTACCACATTCCACCACGACAATTTCACCAAGTCCATCATTATCCAAATCAGCGATAGCCAGATGTCCCGGAGAATTATGACGCGGATCATAACGCAATTGAAACTGGTCTGTTTCCTCGTTCGCGTTAGTGGTTATACCTTCGTGTCCAAGTTCGGTAACGTTTGCATAAGCGATGGAAGCTGGTTCAACTCCGAAATTGACCGACCAAACTCGTTCTCCTGTTTGACCATCAAAGATATGTACATACCAAGCTCTTGCCGCCAAACTATTCCCGTCCGTAAAGCCGCCCGTTCTCCCCAGACCGAGAGCGATAATATCAGGTTTTCCATTACCGTTAATGTCGCCGATGAGAGGCATAGAGAAGCCATCCAACGCAATATCTGTATTTTTAAACTTTTCGTTAACTCTAAAAGCAATCCCCGACGGCATGTTTTTAACACACTTGACATCAGGATCCACGACATTGAGAGGGCTGTTATATTTCGACACCTTTATATGGATAATTGCTGTTGATTCCTTTTCATTGACAATAAGTTTATATTGCAGGTCAAACGCAGTATCCCGACAAGAGGCGCTCGGGGTAAAGATAAAAAAATCACCATCAATAACAGCAGTTCCTTGTCTTATGGGATCTGGAGTGGTAATAAGTTGCCAACTGTAATTATCTTCTTTGATAACGTCATTGATAAGTATATTTCTTTTTACTTTTTCTAAGGGACCTACCTTTATTGTATCATTCCTAGCAGTTATGTTTCCCTGTTGTGCTATCAAAGCAAAGGAGGCGATACTGATTATGAATATAATGACGCCTCGAATTAAATTCGTATAGAAATTATCCCTCACGGATATTTCATTAAAGATTTTTGTACACATTTTTTTTACTTTTATATTTAAAAACTATTTTCAACTTCATGACCTTGTATAGATCGTTTTATCATTTTCATATTTATTTGTCAATTTATTTTCCGGTTATCGATACTGTTTCCTGACGAAACAATAACTTGTATAGGAAAACATATTTTTTTCAATTGTATTAACATATCTACACTTTATTTTACATTTATTAAAACTTTACGAGCAAACAATTTAATTATTCTTCCTGATGAAATATAGCCTTTCCATCCGATTTATTGATATTTTAATCGCAAAGGTATAAATAATTTCTAATAAATCGCAAAAAAAAAGTAAAAATATTTCTTTGCTCAAAAAATAATATACAAAAGTTTACATATAACAGTCCATCAAAGAGGTATAATTGTTTTGAACTGTCAATCAATATATTTATAATTAGAAATAAAAACGGCAGCCCATATTCCTGACAACATAAAAAACATATAAAAAAAGTTTGTATAAATGAAAGGTTCTGACAGTCTACAGAAAACACATCCTCAAAATAATCTTATCAAAATCAGAATATTCTTATAATATACAGGCGTTCAAGTGTTGAAACAGGCATTAAACACTCATTATCAATTCATGACAAAAGAAAAAAGCAGACAATCTTCCATCAAAAAGCGCCAAAACAACACAACTAAAAACAGATTTACCCAGAAAAATGGCAGGTAAAAAGACGCGAAATGGAAACAAAGAAGAAAAAAAGAGAAAAAAGAGAAGGAATAAAGGCACGAAAGCGCGAAGAAAAAAGAGAAGAAAGCAACCTTCGTTCGGACGAGGTTCTACCTCGTTCGCTCTATTCAAGCCGGCTGTGCCTGCATTTATTTTTGATACGTTTTCCATTTCAACATATACTACTGACATTTATTATTTTTTTACTCTGCAGGTAGAACCTGCAAGGTAGGGTGTTCAAACATAGAAAAAAGAAACCTTATTTCCACCTTATTTCCCCAACAAAACAACCTTAGTAGCAATGGAATATCACACAAAAACAACCTTATTACCTCATTAAATTT
>JAIROC010000417.1 GCA_031257735.1 Bacteroidales bacterium
ATAGACAGACACTAGTTAGAGGGTGAAAGTTTATCCCATTTTTTCTTTTCGTTTCTCTATACTAATCCAGCAAATCCCATAAATGCAAGCGCTAAAATTCCTGCGGTGATTAACGCAATAGGCGTACCTTTCATATTTTTCGGTACGTCTGTCAAATCAAGTTGTTCGCGCAATCCGGCAAAGAGTATTAAAGCAAATCCAAATCCTATTGCTGTAAATATGGCAAATACCAATGAGCCCATCAGATTATAATTTTGCTGAATCACCATAATAGCAACCCCCAATACAGCACAGTTGGTAGTAATCAAAGGCAGGAAAATTCCCAATGCCTGATACAAGGCAGGACTTACCTTTTTCAAAATGATTTCAAGCATCTGAACCAACGACGCTATAATTAAAATAAATGAAATAGTTTGTAAAAACGTCAATTCCAATGGGACGAGTATATACATGTAAACCAAATAAGTTACTAACGTTGCAATTGTCATCACAAAAACAACGGCAGCGCTCATCCCTACAGATGTAGATATTTTGTTAGACACTCCCAGAAATGGACATATCCCCAAAAACTGAGAGAAAACAATATTATTGACAAATACAGTCAAAACAATTATAACAACCAATGCTTCCATATTAATATTTTTTATATTCTGATTAAATTTATGCTTTCTTTGACTTGAATGAATTAATAATCGCTAACAACAACCCCAAAGCGAAAAAAGCGCCCGGAGCAAGTACAAAAACAATAATCCCGTCCGCATCAACAAGTTTATACCCGAATACAGACAAGTTTCCAAGCAATTCCCTAACAGTTCCCAGCAGGGTTAATGCCAGTGTAAATCCTAATCCCATCCCTAAACCGTCAATGGATGAATTGAAGATGTTATTTTTAGATGCAAACGCTTCTGCTCTCCCCAAAACCAAACAATTGACAACAATCAATGGAATAAACAAACCCAATTGACTGTGTAAATCGGGAACATAAGCCTGCATCATCAAATCTACTATCGTTACAAAAGAAGCAATCAGAACAATAAAAGCAGGTATACGTACCGTATCAGGAATAAAATTTTTAAGAGACGAAATAGTGATATTAGACAAAACAAGTACAAATGTTGTTGCCAATCCCATCCCTAAGCCATTAAATGTAGAAGTTGTTACCCCCAATGTGGGACACATTCCTAACAATAACACGAAAATAGGGTTCTCTTTAATAATGCCGTTGATAAATATTTTCCACTTATTCATTGATTTTTCCTCCATTTTTAATAAAACTGTTATAAGCCGTTTGAACTGCATCACAATAAGCTCTCGAGCTGATTGTTGCGGCAGTTATGGCGTCCACATCTCCTCCGTCTTTTGTTACCGATAAGTTGTAATCGGCAGGATTTTTTCCCAGAAACTGTTCGGGAAAAGTTGATTTTCCTACTTCCATTTTATCTCCCAATCCGGGTGTTTCCGTATGTCCCAACACTTCTATCTTATTAATATTTCCATTAGGTAGAAAGCCGACCATCAGTTTAATTCTTCCTGCAAATCCTTTGTCGGTAAAGGTTTCGATAGCTGTACCTATCCATTGTCCATTTTTGTAGGCGTCATACATGATTAATGAATCTGCTGCCTGTGCCTTTTTGAATATATTGTTTTCCTGAACAGTTTCAATGGCAATTTTTGCTTCTTTCAATGTGTCAAAGGCAGGAAGAACCTGCTTTATTGCCATTTCTTTCTTTACTAATTTTGTTTTTTCTATAGGTTCTTTGGTGATGTAATTTACACCTCCCAAAATGCCTGACATCAGAGCTGAAATAACAAACAGACAAAGAAATATATTTTTGAAATTCGATTTTATCTTAGCCATAATAATGTCTTATTAAAATTAATTTATACGTATTGTTTTCGTTCCAAATCGTCTTGGTTTAAGTCCTTTATTAATCAGTGGGACAAAGGCGTTCATAATCAAAATAGCAAAAGAAACCCCTTCGGGATAGCTTCCCCACACGCGAATAAGAATGGTTAACAATCCACATCCCATTCCAAACACTATTTTTCCCCAACTGCTCATAGGAGATGTTACCATGTCTGTCGCCATAAAAATAGCGCCAAGCAACAACCCACCGGTTAAAATATGAAATTCAGGTGTAATGTACATCGCAGGATTGACCCAATGCAAAATGGCAGAGAAAATAAAAACAGTTCCAATAAAAGTAACCGGAATATGCCACGAAATTATTTTCCGAATTAACAGCAACAATCCGCCAACAATAATAGCGATAGCAGCAACTTCTCCCAAAGAACCGCCTCGTTCACCTATCAATAATTGTGCATAGCTTGGGAGTTCGTTTATTAAATGGGAAGCGTCTTTTCCTGTAGCCATGGCAGATTTTATCATTGCCAGCGGTGTAGGTCCTGTTGTAGCGTCTAACGCCATAAATCCTTTGGAAGGCAATGGCCAGCTTGTCATTTGTTGAGGGAAGGAAATCAGTAAAAATACACGTCCTACCAAAGCGGGATTAAAGAGATTTTTTCCTAAGCCTCCAAATGCCATTTTACTGATACCAATAGCAACAATAGCCCCTATAATAATAATCCACCATGATAAATTGCTCGGAACGTTAAACGCTAACAGTAATCCCGTTATAACAGCAGAGCCGTCCGAAATACTTGTTTTCTCTTTCATAAAGACTTTCTGAAATATCCATTCCAGAGCAACACATGCCGCAACACTGATGACAGTAACCCGTATTGCATTTATTCCATAATAATAGAAAGAAATAAGCATGGCAGGAATTAATGCAATTACGACTGTCCACATGATTTTTTTTACTGAGTCCGTTGTATGGACATGCGGCGAACCCGATATTTGTAATAAACTCATAGATGTTTCTTTTTAATTTTAATTGAAGAATTTAACGATAAATAAAAATTATTTTTGCATTCTTGCGCGTATCATTTCACCTGTTTTATATTTCCCTAACCGAATATAATCCAACAAAGGACGATTAGCAGGACAAATAAATTGACAGCTACCACATTCAATACAATTGGTAATCGCTTCCTGTTCGGCGCTTTCCCAACGTTTTCTTTCCGCGAGAACAGCCAATAAATAAGGCTCTATTCCCATTGGACAGGCATCTACACATTTTCCACAACGAATACAATTGACCAAAGTTAAACGTTTGGCTTCTTTTGCATTTATTTGCAAAAGAGAAGTAAACCCTTTTGTAATATAGGCATTCGTATTGGCGATTGCTTTTCCCATCATGGGACCACCGCTGATTATTTTTTCCGTATCTTCAGCCAAACCACCGTTAGCTTCTATGATTTGAGCAATGGGCGTTCCCAGACGAACTTCATAGTTTTTCGGATGAGCAATTGATTTCCCAGAATAAGTTAGATGACTAACGATAAGTGGTTTATTTTTCTGTACGGCTTCGTATACCGATAAAGCCGTTGCAACATTATCTACTACGCAACCGACGTCAACGGGTAATTTTCCCGCAGGGACTTCTCTATTTGTGATTGCTTTTATCAGTTGTTTTTCTGCTCCTTGGGGATATTTTGTCCGTAAAACATGAATGTTAATCCCCGTAAAACCGGATGCTGCTTCTTTTAATACAGCAATTGCTTCGGGTTTGTTATGTTCAACGCCAATATCGACGGTTGACACGCCTAAAGCAGTTCTCAAAATACATGCTCCGATAAGAAATTCTTCGGGACGCTCTATCATAATACGATTATCGACAGAGATATAAGGTTCGCATTCGGCAGCGTTGATGATACAGTATTCTACTTTTTTTCCTTCGGGGATCATGAGTTTGATATGGGTAGGGAAGCAGGCGCCGCCCAGTCCGACGATTCCTTTTTCCTTAATCTTTTCGATAATTTCATGACGGGAAAATGTTATTTCTCTCTTTATTTCCTTAGAGGTATCAATATCTTCCATCCATTGATCTTCTGCCACATCAATCACAACAGCCATTTTCTTGTATCCGATAATATCCAGGACGGGTTCTACTTTGACAACAGTTCCTGTAAAGGGAGAATGTAAATTTGCCGAGATAAAAGATTCTCCTTTGGCGATTAACTGTCCTGTTTTTACAAAATCTCCTTTAGAAACCACAACCACAGAAGGCGCTCCCAAATGCTGCGTAAGATATAATCCAGCCTGTTTAGGCAACGGAAATGTTTCTATTGGAACATTATGCGCAAATTTATTTTCTTCAGGATGTACTCCTCCTTTTCTAAATGTTTTCACTTAACTACGTTTTTCTACACACTAATTTTTGGAATGCAAAAATATAATTTATTTTGAAACGATAGTGTTTTTTTGTGGTTAAATTATTCCATCAAGATTTCAACACCCTCCTAAGATGCAAGTAGACAGTACAAAAGGAACGAAAGCGCTTTATTTAATTGAAAATTGAAAATTGAAAATTGAAAATGAGCTGACGCACGAAGACGTCTAAACAACGCCGTCATTGCGAGCCCCCACACTTCGTTCGGGACAGGCTCCGCGAAGCAATCCCTACCCAAAAACGCATTGATTGTTACGGATTGCTCTGTGGTAGCGTTCAAAAAATCCCGTAGGGATGATATGTCGGTAGAAAAAATATCAGTAGTCAATAAAATCCCGTAGGGATGACATGTCAATATCAGAGGATTATTCCAACCTTCTAGCAACATGTCATCTTCGTTCGGACGAGGTTCTACCTCGTTCGCTCTATCCGAGCAGGCTATGCC
>JAIROC010000562.1 GCA_031257735.1 Bacteroidales bacterium
CTTATCATTATTGGACAAAACACCACTGGCTTATTTATTTACAGATAGACACAATTCAGAGTCGAACTATCAAAATGATACTCAGCTAAAGCTTAATTTTTTTTAGTGGACACTAGTGTAGTTTCGTGTTGTGTTGATTGGCATTGAAAATTCATAACATATTCTATATCACCAACTTCAATTACTGAATTGGACACCATCTGTGATACTTGTTTTACAATTTTTTGTAAATCACGTATGTTACCTTGTAAAGGTAATGTTGAAATATACTCTATGGCATCTTTCGAAAATGATTTCTTTGATTTTTTCGCAAAATGGCTAATTAGTAAAGGAATATCATCTTTTCTTTCTTTTAGACTTGGAATAGGTGGAAATAACGATGATATACGATTGAATAGTGCTTCATTGAATTTTTTTTCGGACACCATTTCAGTCAAGTTATGGTTTGTTGCTGTAATCAATCTAAAATTAACAGCTATATCTTTTGTTCCCCCAACACGTCTAAACTTTTTATCCTGCAATACTTTTAACAGTTTTGTTTGATTGGTTGGTGTTAAATCTCCTATTTCATCTAAAAATAGAGTGCTGCCATTTGCTTCTTCAAAACGTCCAATTTTATTTGTAGTGGCGGTTGAGTGTCCTCCTTTATCATAGCCAAACATTTCTGATTCAAATAGAGTCTCAGGAATAGCAGTACAATCAACTTCGACTAGTTCTTTATGACATCTTTTTTTATCTAAACGGTGAATTGCTTTTGCAATATTTTCCTTTCCTGTTCCGCTCGCACCAAATAAATGAATAGGCTCAATATCATCAGGATCATAAGAATTTGCTAATTTTTCCACAAAAAACTTTATTCTTTTCATGGGTGCGGATGTTCCAATTAGAGGTATTTCTTCAAATAATGGATTCTCGATTTCACTGGTGATATACTTTATTTCTTCATCTTGCAATTGGCTTTTAGTTTTTAGTTGTTTATTCTCTTTTGATAATATGCTATTCTTTTGGGATAACTTCCTATTTTCTTCTAAAATTTTTGACATTCGTATTTTATCTCGCACAATATTATTATATGCCGATGATGAATTAATATTTTTTTTATCAAATACACTATCATTATTTTTGTTCAATAGCTTTGTCAATTTTTTTGTTTCAGGACTTCTTTCTGGATTACCAGATTCTTCAAAATTTGTATATCCGATCAATGGCACATTTGGATATAATTCTTTTATTCGGAGATAAACAGCAGAAGTATCATTATATATTTCTCCCGGAACTGATAATATATCGAAGTCCAATGATATAAAAATTGGTTTAGATTTTATCCTTGTTATTATATTATTGAATGTGCTTCTGTTTTTTATGCAAATAATATTTTTCACGAATTGATTGTTTGATAGATAATTAACTATGTCAATCAAAGCATTTTCTTCATCGTCTATTACTAATGCTAAACCTTCTAAATTTTCGGGTATATCATCTTCATTTGATAAGAAAATACAATTTTTATCTGCACTGTTTTCAGAACCACGAATATCCGATTCCAAATTCAAAAAGTATTCTACCTGTTCTTTTAATTGAGGCAGCCCTAATTTATCAGTTATAAAATAATTCATATAAGTTTTTTTAAAAATTGAAACTTAAAACTAATTGGTTCATTATCATTATAATGAATATTAAAATTTAATGACTTATCGTTGGGATTTTCAATTGCGCCAATTTTTTTTAATAAAAATTGAACAATAGAAAAACCTATACCGCCACCTTTAGTTGAACTTGAAATAAATTTTTTCCCTAAAACAGGTCTTTGATCTGGCGGGATGGTTGAGTTTTCATTAATTATTGAAAATGTAACATACTCTTTTTCTACGTTAACATCTAAAGATAATTTTATGGACTCTGATGTATTCGCTCTTTGTGTCGCATTTAAAATAAATTCCTCAAAAATTAAATCAAAAATATTTATATCTCCTCTAATTTTTTTATCCCTCACATCACAGTTTTCAATTTTAACAATAGTAACTGTCTTTATTTCATTGTTTTCGTTTTCCTCTGCTTTTGTGTTCCATCTATTTATTACTTCACTGAGACACAATAATTCATTGTTTTTTTGACAGGTTGTATATATAGAAAGATAATCGTTTAATCGCTTAACTAATATTTCATTATTCGTTTTTAATAATTCAATTGATTTAGAATTAGATTTATCTAAATTTAACATGTAACCATATTTGCTTTTTAGAGTATTTTTGAGATAATGAAGAAGAGTCATATCCATTGCACTCATCGAATCACGTTTTGCTCGTATTTATCTCTACTTTCTTTTTCATTTTCAATTAACTCATTTAAAGAATTATATAAATCATAGGCATAACTTTGTTTTAATAAGTTTGCTGTTGGTTGATTATAATTAAATATCGGATAATAGTTTGAATTAAAAAAGATTAAGCCAATATTAGTCCCGTCAAAATTATGACATGTTATATTTGTTATTTGAAATGATGCATATCTATTAAAATCATCGTCTGAAATATATTTTTTTAGTTCTTTATTGAAATTTAAAATACCTTCCCTTATTTCAGTATAAAAAGCGTTTTTACTTGCATTGCCAATTTCTTTTCTGACAACATCAATCCATGAAACTGCTTGTTGAATTTCTGAAGATTTTATAGTAAGGGCTTTAGTCATAAAATCTATAAAATCACTTTTTCTTTTGCTATGTTCAATTGTTTTGAATAAAACATTATTTCCTTGCTTAATCATAAATCTGAACTCAACATTATCCCCATCAATGTAGGCTACTAAATGAGCACTTGATAAAATATGTGTCAGCTTAAATAGCCTTTTATATGGTGAATCATGAATATCTGAATCAGAATTAATATTTTGAAGATAAAATCTTGTTGCCGTTATCTTAGACTTTGACAAGAAAGTTGCTATTCTTGAATCTTTAATGACATTTTGTACTTTTTTGTATATATTTTTAACTGCTTATGCCTTTCGGTCAAGTTGATTTTCCAACAATATCATTCAACCCCACAGGTTCGACTTCAACAGCTTGTTGCATCAATCTATAAAAAAGTTTTCCTCTGAAATTGGACATC
>JAIROC010000624.1 GCA_031257735.1 Bacteroidales bacterium
TCATAACTCATAACTCCTCTTCTTCTTCTGTAGCATATTTTGCCAAAAACTTACGTTTGGCAGCCATGGAAGATTTTCGATAGGAATATCTGGACAGATTTTTTTTACTGTCAGCTTTAAGCATTCGTTTATCCTGTTTTGTATTGTCAATGGCGTCATTAAATTCTTTGATAGAAGAATAGGCTTCCATCGTCGTACCTGAATATTTAAAATAAAACCATTGATTATCTACTTCAAAATACATTTGTAAGGTCGTTTTACTGTTTTTATTAGAACCTTTTTTCTGTACTTCAACAAGTCCGGGGACATATCTGTTTATTTCTTTTTTTCCACAGACAGCAATTCCAATGTCTCCACTGCTGACAAAAGCCTTGTCATCCTGTTTCCATTCCATATTAATATCTGCAATTAAGAAACTAATCATTAATTCTTTCGGAAGACGTCTGAAATGATAATATTGCGTCAAATCCTGATAATTTCGCTTGTACGTTTCTTTTCCCATAATTTCGCGCAAAGCAGTTTGATAATGCGATAAGTCAAGGATGTCTATTCCCTGAAGATTTTGAGAGGTTTCAATTTTATCCGATATTATTTTCATAGCGTCATCACTGAAATGAAAATCAACAGCTAACGCAATATTAATAATAGCAGAATCCTCCTGAATAAAATGAATAATATGTCCGACAGGAATAAAAGATACACGTCCTAAATTCGTTCCCAAATCCAACTTGCCTTCACCTTTTGCGATACAAGTCTTTTTATTTAAGGAGAGAATATTCCCTTCCATTTCCAAATCATCAATTTTCTCTCGGGAAGTAACAATATAAGCATCCATTTCTTCATTAAAGGTGAGAAAACCTGTTGCGTTTACATATTCTGCATCATTCAGTTGATCTTTTGTTCGACCAAAAGCAGTATAAATTCGTCCACCTGCAGTGGAAGAAGCAATGGCAGCAACCACAGGACGATTATCGGTATCTTTTGTTTTTTCATTGACAGGAATTAAAACAGTATCGGGATTGACAATTCCCGAAAACCGGACAGGCGCATATTGAAATGTATCACAGGCGTATTGCAATGAAACCTCTCCTCTGTATGATAAAAATTCGTCTTCCGCATTCAAGTACACATTTCCAGCATAACCAAAATGAGGATTTAGCGTAAAACTTGCTTCCTGTAATATCTTTCCCGATGCTCGTGTTTGCAAAGTCCGATTTACCCAAATAGAATCAAAAAGAAATTCCTGTTTCTTTTTAGACGCATCTACATAATTATAGAAGCCTTCGCCATTGTATGTTTTGCGAGAACCAATATTGACGCCTGCCTTAAAAATTTCATGGTATTTGGTTGTTGTATTCGCCATAATTTTGGCATTATCAAGTTTAGCAATTTCGGCGCGCTTATAAATTTTGACAATACCCTTATAGGGAAAAATGGCAGCATCGGCAATTTCTATAAAGCGCACGCCTTCGGCTTCAATTTCATATTTACCAAAGTCATATGATGCTTTTGAAACGGTAAACTGTAATGAATCCTGCGCAGGATGAATGGATATAAGTTCATTCCCACTTGAATGCATTTCATAGAGTTCACGAATTTCCGTATTCAACAAATCAATATTTGCAAAAGGATCTTCGTATTTAAACTCCAACTTTTTTTCTTTAACCAGCCAGTCAAACTCTTTGGAAGTCGTAACAAACATATTAATAGGAAATACAATAGCCAGCGGACCTTCATTAGCAATGAAATTGCCTCTGCCTTGCAATAAGTCCAAATGCGCTTTGTGATTGGTGGCTTTAAAATGATAATCATCCGACAGGCTGTCATACAAGGCAATATCCAACGCGGGTGACTTTAATTCATGATGCAAAAAGGTATAATCTTTACTAATCATATCTGCAATATTATAAGTAAAATTTCCCGACCCTTTCACCCCATTGAAAGAAACAACAAGTTGTCCGTCCAATGTTGAATTATTGTACATTTTAAATAATGTATTTGTGTTATTTACAAACATTTTATCATTATAAGGTTCCCAATGAGCCATTGTGTTTTTAGCTGTTACAGGGGGAAATTCAGCGCCGATTTGTTGAGCGTCTATGCGATAAGTATCAAAAGAGGCATTCATGGAATCAAGAAAGAACAACATATTTTTTCCTTCTGCGTGAGATTGTGTATAATCCAAAGTTCCCGTACAGCGCAATCCCATATTACTAAGGTCTATTTTGGAAGTAAACGTTCCTCTACCCTGATAAGCAGGCAATCCACCCTCTCCCGTATTGTAAACAAATCCTAAAGAAAAATCAGGACGAACCTTTAAAGGTATATGAATATCAGGAAAAATTCCACCCGAATACAAATAACCCGCAAACAATAAGGAATCGGTATCATAATCATCCAAATTTCTGATGGTAAATCTGTCTACAGCAAAATAATATCGTTCTCGGTCATATACGCCCCCATGTACAAAAGAATGATCATAATAAACCCTCCCCGGCGACTTGCTTTCAAAATAAGGATAACCCGGACTGCTTTTTCTACTTGACTTGTTATCTGGAAGATCAATATATAGTGTTCCTGATATGTCCTGTATATAGCTTCTTACTTTCACCAAAGGATATTCTCCCATATAATTCTCATATTGAGACTTATCTTCCACATAAAGAACAATAGAATCAATGACTGTAAAGTCCATTTTAAACGCATCATAATTAAATTTACAATTGGTTACCCAATAATCAAGCAAACCTGCTTCAACCTTACCATGAAAAAGAAAGTCTCTGTTTTTTTGCATTGTAATTTGTTTTCCAGCAGGAAAAACATTTACCATTTGCGAATCGCTAATAATGATCAATTCCAATCCCCTGATGGTTAAATCATAGTTAAGCATACTCAAAGTGGCATTAGATATTCCCCCGTCTACAGAAGAACGAAACTGCAAAATATCATAATCTCTCCTGTTCACATCATTGAGTAAATAATTTCCTAATTTCTGTCTGTAAATAATTTCATTAGACAAAACATTAAAGTCAATAAATCCATACTCGGTAAATTGAAATAAAAGACTTTGCACATCATTTTTGGAATAACCAAAATGACGTACAATATCATCCAAAGTCGCTTTTTTTACTTTATGTGTACGGAAATATTCATACAAAGTATGCAAAGGATTTACATCCGACATTCCCTGCATCATGGAAACACGGCTGCTGGTAAAATAATTGGAAGATTCAAAGATAGCGCCTGTCTGTTCAACGGGACCCGGTAATCCTGTAAATTCGATATTTGCATTATTGATTTTCCAATTTAGGGCATCTGAATATATTTCTACACTGTGATAGGTATCAAAAAAAGGCATTCGTTCACTTCCGTCTTTCCCTCTCATCAACCAGATTTCTCGGTTTTGGGGACTATATTTCAGTTGAATGGCTGAATGATAAACCGAATCCTTATCCAAATAAATTGTCATATTACAAAGCATACCCGAAGCCTGATCTTTTCTCAATACAAAAGAAGATGAACTGATTTTTATCACAGGCTGACCTTCCTTTTCAAAAATTAATGTTGCCAAATTATCCTTATCACCCTGTCCCATAAAACGAGTTCCTCGAACATAAACACCTCCTATATAATTAACTTCCTGATAAATATTATCCACTTTTATATCTTTATCATCGGAAGTGAAACGGGGATATGTAGATAATTCTTCATCAACCTCTGTTGTCATAACTCTGTCTTCCAGCTTGCCTTTTTGTGGTTTGGAAAAATAAGCAGGATTGTGGTAAAGAACATCAGGTATTTCTATACGCAAAGAACGCGTAGAAACAGTATAATCTTCAAAAGTAACATAGGTATTCGGTTCTCCTGCTTTTGTCCAATCCAAAGTACCTTTTTTCCCAACAAAAACAGAACGATCAGGAAGAAAATAACCGGAAGTATTTTTAATTACAATACTGTCTTTCCCATTTCCTGCATACAATGTCAGAGACGGAAATACAATCTTTGGTATGGTGTCAAAATCAAAATAACAGGAAGAAACGTTTTGGGCTAGCCAGCGAGTTCCGCCCGTATAAGTATTGAATAGATGTTCCTTTATCACATTTCGATAAACTTCTAAAACATTGCCATATTGACTAATATTATTCTTTTCAATATGATATTTCAAACAACTGACAAAGGCTTTGAAGCTCTTAGTGGATTGATTGGATTCGATGACGGACTTATAAGTCTGGATAAAATCACTAAACTGTGGAACAGGGTTCATTTTTCTCTTTAACATCAAATTAGACAATTCAATAAAAACCAACTGTTCCTGATCTGCAATGGAATTCCAAAAGAGAGGAAATTCCTTTACCGTCTGCTCTGCAAGCTCTTTGTGTGCCTTGCTTACCGTTTCAAAAAAAGCGGTAAGCTCTTTGATTGTATTATCGGGATTTGATGAGAATAAACTGACCTTCTGTCCCCAACACAGAATCGAAACCGAAATAAAACTAAAGAATAATAATGTCTTTTTTTTCATTGTTTTTATTTTACTATTTTGATGTTTTCTTTATCTTTAAAAAACGTGCGGCTATCCAATTATCCTGTTCTTTGTACGAGTCTAACAGGAGATTATTGTTTTCCGCTTCTTCTTTTATCACCTGTAGATCAGGAGACAGGTAAAATCCACTTAACAATAATACGCCGTGTTCTATTAACGTATTTGCATAGATTTTTATATCGTGCAGCAAAACATTTCTGTTTATATTCGCTAAAACAAGGTCAAAGGTTCTGTTGCCAATATTGTTAGCATCACCCAAAACAGTATCAATTACCGAAATATGATTTTTCTCTACATTTTCGCGACAATTTTCATACGCCCATGTATCATTGTCAATAGCCAAAATGCTTTTTGCTCCACGAAGTGCTGCCAATATAGACAAAATTCCCGTTCCTGTTCCCATATCCAATACGTTCTTATTATCACAGTTTTCATTCAAAAGATACTGTATCATGAGAGATGTTGTCTGATGATGCGCCGTACCAAAAGACATTTTAGGTTCTATGATTATCTCATATTGAATTTTTTCCCGTTTCGGATGAAATGGCGCCCGTATATAACAGCTATCTATCAAAACAGCTTCGTAGTTACTTTCCCAAACGGCATTCCAATTTTGGTCTTCCATATCCTTGAATGAAAATGAAAAAGTAAAATCCCAATTTGGATGGTCATTGTATAATGTTTCTACTTTTTGTCTGTCAAAAATAGACTTAGGGATGTATGCCAACAGACCTGTTTCTGTTTCAACAAAACTTTCATATCCCAGTTCCGATAAAAAAGCAATGAGCATATCATTTCCTGTTTCAATGGGCGTTACTGTACAATTCAGTTCAACATATTGCATCTTCAATTGTTTTTTGTACTTGTTTCCGCCGCATTGATAATTTCAATAAAATCGTTGACATTCAAAGAAGCGCCTCCTATCAATCCGCCATCTACATCTTTACACATAAACAAATCCAAGGCATTTTGCGCATTGCAACTACCGCCATATAAAATATAAGTATTATAGGCATGTTCTGTTCCGTATTTTTGTTCAATAACAGAACGAATAAACGCGTGCATTTCCTGTGCCTGTTGAGGTGTTGCCGTTATACCTGTTCCTATAGCCCATACAGGTTCGTATGCGATAATAATCTGCTCAAATTGATTTGTATCCAAGTGAAATAAACTTTCTTCAAGCTGATTTTTCACTACTTCAAAATGTTTTTCTGTTTCTCTGTCGGCTAAATGTTCCCCTACACAAAAGACAGGAATAATATCATTTGCCAATGAAACATCTATTTTTTTTCGCAGATCGGTATTTGTTTCTCCAAAAAGGGTTCTTCTTTCCGAATGACCAATAATACAAAAATCCACTCCACTTGTTTTCAACATGGAAGCGCTAATTTCACCTGTATAAGCGCCTTTTTCTTCCGTACTTACATTTTGAGCCCCAACATAAAAATTGCTTTCTTCCGCTATATCTGCCGCCATCTCCAAATAGAGAAATGGAGGACAAATGATAATTTCCGTTTCCAATATCATTCCGTCTATTCCTTCTGCAATAGCAAGCAATAAATCTTCTGCTTCGGAAAATGTATTATTCATTTTCCAATTTCCTGCAACTATTTTATTTTTCATCCTTTATATTATTTTAATTTACATTATCTATTTTTCTATACAATGATTTCATCCGTAGTCATTTCAACGCTTACTTTTTCTATTTTTCCACCAAGAGGGGGATTCATTTTTTGAACGGAAATCCATCCCTTTTTCAGTAAAGGAAAATGTTCTTGTAAACTTTTTAATATACGATACGCTACATTTTCCAACAAAGCGGAGGATTGTTTCATTTCTTTTGCAATTAGTAAATAAACTTCCTGATAATTGATTGTCTTTTCCAAGTTGTCGGTTTGAGCGGCTAACTGAATATCCAATTCTAATGAACAATCTACATTAAAATAAGTTCCTGTCATGGTTTCCTCCTGAAAACATCCATGATACGCATAAAATTGCATCCCTTCTATTTTGATTTTAGACATGTTATTTTTGCCCGCAAAGTTACACGAAAATATTGAGATTTCCCCCATAAAAAAAACAGAAAAAAGTTTTACTGATATTTGTGCAGGATTATTCATTTTTCTTAAAACAATTTTATCATTATTACGTTTCTGAATTACGTTTGTATTTCATTAGAGAATGCTGTAAAAGGCATTCTCTTCTTTTTTGTTTGAAGAAATAAATTTGGAAGGTAATCAAAATGAAGAATATATATTTTAGAATATTGCTCATCATGGGTTTGATGTTTGCCACAACAAGCATAATATATCTTCAATCCCAAGAGAAAAAAACTGTTTATGAAGAAAAAATATTGACAGTAAAGAATAATTATCAATGTACAAAATGTGGTTTATTGCTTGAAGCAGCAAAACAACCTTCTGCTTACAATTGTACAAGTGGCGGAATTCATCAGTGGAATAATTTGGGAGAAGTCGGTCAAAATAACTATCAATGCAAAAAGTGTGGTTTATCGCTTAAATCAATGAAACAACCCTCAGCTTACAATTGTACAAAAGGTGGAAGCCACCAATGGAATAGTCTGGGAGAAAAAAGCCAAAATAATTATAATTATCAATGCACGAAATGTGGTTTATCGCTCAAATCGGCAAAACAACCTTCTGCTTACAATTGTACAAGTGGCGGAATTCATCAATGGAATAATTTGGGAGAAGTCGGTCAAAATAACTATCAATGCAAAAAGTGTGGTTTATCGCTTAAATCAATGAAACAACCTTCTGCTTACAATTGTACAAGTGGCGGAATTCATCAATGGAACAATCTGGGAGAAGTCGGTCAAAATAATTATCAATGTACAAAATGTGGTTTACTGCTTAAATCGGCAAAACAACCCTCAGCTTACAATTGTACAAGTGGCGGAATTCATCAATGGAATAATCTGGGAGAAGTCGGTCAAAATGACTATCAATGTAAAAAATGTGGTTTACTGCTTAAATCGGCAAAACAACCTTCCGCTTACAATTGTACAAAAGGCGGAATCCACCAATGGAATAAACTTTAATACACAGTTGAATGTCTGAACGCTGATTTATGTGATTTAAATGATTATTATGATAGACAGGACAGGATTTAATCTTTCTTTCGTTATTGTATCCGTCTTATCGTCACTGTAAATGATGCAGGACTACATCAAATCAATGTTTTGCAAGATAGCGGGATTGTTTTCGCAGTCTCGTCATATTGTTTTCGCAGTCTCGCCGTATTGCGAATGCAGTCTCGCCGTATTGTCAGAGATGAATTATGTTTATTCTATTTTATGTCATGGTAAGGAAAGATGATATGTTGGTAGCATTCTAACCGTTGGAAAATAAATTCTTTAGACTCAGAACTCCTGACTTGGCACAGATTGGATTGTCGCAATTTTGAAGCAAAGAGTTAAAGAAGTTCCATGATAAATAGTATAAGTCTGATTGATATTATCAATGAACTTTCGTACAGCATCGTTACTTCGCGGGTTAGCTAAAGGAGCAGAACACCTGACTTGGAACAGATTACACATCGTAATTTTAGGGTATTAAATAATGTAATAAATTGATTATTAAATATAAAATTCAACATTACTGTATTCCCGACATTATTTTCGCGACAGTAATGTTTTGTGCTATGTTTTTCATATATGACTATACGCAGGTCAGGAGTTCTGTAATTAAGCCCTTCGGGCTATAAAACATTTTTGTCTGTAAAATCTCTTCTCTCGTATAATTTGCGACATTTTTAGTTTTGGGCATGATTTTTATATAGCTCTTATTATCTGTATGTAAAGATTTATCAGGTCAGGAGTTCTGAAACTAAAAACCAGCAAGACAAAAAAAAATGTATAATATGTTGCATAATTCAAAAAAAAGTTGTATCTTTGCAGCATAAAAACAATCTAACAAAATATAAATTATAAAATATGAGTTACATTTCAATTATTCCGAGAGAACAGCTAATGTTACCGTGTTCAATAGACGAATATGTGTCATTAGACAACATTGTCCGTTTTATTGACGCATTTATAGATAAAGAAATTGAGATAAATTCTGATTTAGGAAACCGTTGTCCCGTGTCAGAAGGAAGACCTGGTTTTACGTCCAATTGTCTTTGTAAATTACTATTATACGGATATTTAAATTCAATTAGTTCATCACGTAAGTTGGAGAATGAGACAAAACGCAATATAGAAGTGATATGGTTGATGCACAATCAATGTCCCGATCATTGGACAATATCCAATTTTCGCAAAGAGAACAAAGAATTGATAAGACGCATAGCGATAGATTTTCGCAGATTTTTAAAGGCAAACGCATATTTATCAGGAAAATCAATCAGTACAGATGGAACAAAAATAAAGGCAAATGCCTCACGAGATACCCTTTCAATAGGCAATATCAATAAAAGACTAGAAAAGGCAGAACAAGAAATAGAGAAATATTTAAACCAGTTATCCGAGAATGATAATGTAGAAAATGAACATGAAGCTATGCTTGAAACTACCCAAGAACTCAAAAGTAAGATAGAATATTATCAAAAAGAGATAGAAAAACTCGAAAAACAGAAAACCTTCTTGGAAAGTTTAGGGGTCAATTCTATATCGCTATCCGACCCATCAGCAAAAATAATGAAAACCAAAGAAGGCTTTATGCCCAGTTATAATGTACAGGCAACAGTGGACAATGATTCACATTTTATAACAAGCTGTCAGGTAACAGATCATCCCAATGATTATTACTCATTAGAGGAAAATATTAATACATTGCAAGAAGAATTGGAGGTACAACCCCAAAAAGTTATAGCAGATGCAGGTTACGCAAATGAAGAACAAATACAAACACTTGAAGAAAAAGGCATAGATGTAATAGTTCCATTTCCACAAGAGTCTCAAAGCCAGAAAAAACAACGCAAAAATGGAATAAGTTTTACATACAATCAACAAACAGATACAATTACATGTTCACAAGGGGAAACGTTATATTTGACAAAAAGGAACTACAAACAGAAAAATCATTATTATAAAAAATATCAATGCAAGTCATGTTCAGGATGTCCAAAAAAACATCTATGTACAAAATCAAAAAAGGGTCGTTGTATTTATCTTAGAAAAGATGGTCAATGGTTAGAAAACCACAAAAAAAAGATGCAAACAATAGAATATAAACGACAATTCAAACAACGAAAAAGCACAGTAGAACATCCCTTTGGCACGATGAAATACTATATGGGACAAATTCCAATCTTTCTTCGAGGGAAAGAGAAGGTACAGATAGAATTGGATTTGTATTCAACCGCTTACAATCTCAAACACCTTTTTAATATTTCAACGGTTTCCAGACTGCTCGAAGAACTCAAACAATGGAATCCTACCCCCATTTTATCTAATTTTTTATCTAATTTTTTACAAAAAATTTATCATCCTTATCTTTGTTTGATTCCTAACAAAAAGAAAAACTCATACTATCTTTTTTCTGAATAATTCTTAGGGAAAAATTTAATTCGAGATTTTGGCTTTTCACACAGCCTC
>JAIROC010000592.1 GCA_031257735.1 Bacteroidales bacterium
TATAAAGAAAGCGCTAATTCAATAGTAGAACGCTTGAGTGAAATTTCAAAATATCTAGCAATTATGGTAATTTATATGAGTGTGATGCTGATTGTTATCTTTATAAAATTTGAAAAATATAGTATTCTATAATTTTATTGTGTCGGAACATAATATTAAATGCTAAGGAATAAAATGGAAACAGATCGAAGTAAAACACGAAATTTCGGGAAAGCCCTGGATTGAACTGCACGGCGAAGCAAAAAAACGGGCGGAATCGTTACAGGTCAAAACAATTCATCTATCTTTGTCGCACACAGAGCAATATGCGACAGCGATTGTGATTTTGGAAAAGTGATAATTAAATACATCAAAATATGCTTCAAACAAAACAACTCACCAAGCGATACGAAGACGGCCAATTAGCCCTCGATTCGCTGAATCTCGAAATCAAATCGGGGGAAATTTATTTCCTCCTGGGCGCTAACGGCGCAGGTAAAACTACGACCATCAATTTGTTTCTCGACTTTATCAAGCCTACATTAGGCTCAGTATTGATTAACGGCATTGATGCGACGAAAGAACCGTTGGAAGCCAAGAAACATGTATCTTTCCTTTCGGAAAACGTGATGCTGTACGGAAACTTCTCCGCCCGTCAGAACCTCGATTTTTTTGCCAAATTAGGCGGCAAGACGAATCTCACTAAAGCCGATTATTACGATTTGCTCCGCAAGGTGGGACTGCAGGACGTGGCTTTCGAGAAAAAACTGAAAACATTCTCCAAAGGGATGCGGCAAAAAGTGGGGCTTGCGATTGCCTTAGCCAAAGACGCAGACAATATGTTGCTGGATGAGCCGACTTCCGGTCTGGATCCGCAGGCTGCCGCCGAACTGGTTACCCTGTTAAAAGAACAACGAAAAGCGGGAAAAGCGATTCTGATGTGTACGCACGACATTTTCCGGGCGAAGGAACTGGCGGATAAGGTAGGCATTATGAAACAGGGATGTATGGTGAAACAGTTAACCCGGAAGGAATTTCTGGAAGAGGATTTGGAGAGGCTGTATATGGAGTATATAGGACAAACTCAAATAGAATCACGATGAAAAAATTACGGGTACTTATTATAAATGAATTTCAAAGTCAATTATATTCATTTAAATTTCTTGTTTTAATATTCATTTCGGTAATAGTTACCTGTAGTATGATGTATATTAAAACTAAGAACTTTAATGAACAATTAATAACTTATCAGGCCGAGATTCAAAAAACAGAAGATGTCCAAAAAACGTTTCGCGTATATTCTGAATTCAATCGTTCTATTTTTATTAAGCCCAACCCTCTATCTTTATTTTCAGAAGGTTATGAAAATAGAGCAGGGAATAAATCGGAAATTTCATTGCATGAGATTCCCGAACTAGAATCAACGGCTCAAGCAAAAAATGAATTTCTTAAAATATTTACTAGTTTGGATGTCATAAATGTTGTTCTAATAATTTTGGGAGTTATGACTATTTTTATGGTATCAGGAGTAATTTCTTCCGAAAAAGAAGATCAGGTAATCCGATTAATTTTGTCTAATAATGTTAGTCGTTCTCAATACTTTCTTGCCAAATATATCGCAAGCCTAACTTCTTTAACAATTGCATTGTTGCTTGTTTTTCTGATATCAATTCTTTTTGTGTTTTTCCAGCTCATTGAGATGACTCCCCACGATTTTCTTAAACTGTTTGTTATGTTTTTATCATGTGAACTGTTTGTTTCTCTATACATATTACTTTCATTAGCCATATCATCATCCATAAGGACAGCATCCATGTCTGTTGTTACAGGCTTATCTATATGGTTATTGTTAGCATTTGTATATCCGAATTTGATAAATTACACAGTCCGGCATATTGTACCAAGTCCTTCAATACAACAACTAAATGCTAGTATTGAAGATATTGAAGATAAAACTTCTAACAAAGTATGGGAAAAATGGAACTCCATACAAGGAGATAAAAACTGGACTTTCTGCGATTTTACGCATGGAACATTCGGCACTCCAGAGTTAGTAGGTCTGACTCAAAAATATGTATTTGACGAATTAGAAAATGCTGTTATACAAAATTTCCCTATTGTATTGAAATCACAAGAAGAAATTTTCGAATTAAAAAGAATTTATAAAGAAGAACTTATTCGTCAAAGAAACATTTCATCCTATTTTTTATTTATCACTCCCGATTATTTATTGAAGGAATTATCTTCAAAAATTGCCGGCACTGACTTTTATCAACGTGATTTAGTTTTAAATGAGAAGATTTACAGTTATCGCTCTCGAGTTATCGATTATATAAAAGCAAATGATGGTATCGGACTAAAATATTTTACTCAGGTACAGAAAAAAGATATGCAGAATGATTTCCAGAATTATTCTTCTGAAATTAAAGAAAAATATAGCTTAAATAATTATTCAATTATTGATACAGGCAATGTCCCTCAATTTCAAATCAAAGAAAAATTGGATATTAACGATATCGAAATAGTTATGTTGTTGATATATAATTTGCTTTTATATGTGCTTGGTCTGTTTTTGTTCAATCGATCTAATATCCTATAATTATGATTTTCAATATTATCGCAAAAGAGATATTAACATTAATTAAAACAATGAAAGTAGTAATTACGGTCATTGTAATATTTTCCTTATTCATTATTAATGCTGTTGTTTCTGTAAAAAATTATAAAGAACAAGTATTAAACAGAGATGAAATTAACATTAAAACAAGTCAATCACTTGAAGAGAATAGCGATCAATTGGTTAATTTAGTTTATGTTAAGCAACAATTAATAAAAGATGTACCCCAATATTTATTTTTATCCGAAGCTTCGGAAGACGTCATACCGAACGGATTGGAATTAACTTACTTTACAAAAAGCCTGCCTCAGTATTATAAATTTCAGAATCCTTTCTACAACACATACAGTGCGATTGATTGGTCGTTTATTATTCTTTTTGTTGTCAGTTTTTTTTGTATAGTGCTTTCGTATGACGCTTTTTCCGGAGAAAAAGAAAACGGGACATTAAAATTAATGCTATCAAACAGTATTTCCCATTGGAAAATTATTATTGGGAAATTTGGCGGAATATTCTCAATCATTACATTATCTGTGCTTGCCGGCGTGTTAATCAACCTGATTATTATTAATATTTCTTCAACGATTCCGATGAACGCAAGTGATATTCCTGTTATTGCACTTTTCTTACTTGGAAGTATTCTGTTCATCGCATTTAATATTTTAATCACATTTTGGGTATCATGTATAACTAAAAAGTCTTCTGTCAGCCTGACCATCATATTGACTATATGGATTGTTCTGAATATAGTTTTTCCAAATATAGCATGGCTATTTGCAGAACAGTTTCACCCTGTTCCATCTTTTTCTCAGGTAACAGAAAAGGAAAAATATGAAACGGAACAAATCTATAAAGAAAAAAATTATTCTACAGAAATGAATTCATCCTGGATAGGGAGAGCTCCGAATGAGAGTCTTTTAAGTAGGGTTAAAGGAATCAATGAAAAAGTGAAAATTCATAATTATTTATGGGAAGATTACTATAATCAGATGGTTGAACAAACAAACATCGCTATTAATTTATGTAAATTATCGCCATCTTCTGTTTATCGCTTTTTTAATGAAGCTCTTTCATATAACGGATACTATGGTTATTTACTCTTTCATGAACAGGCTTTGGTTTATCAATCTACTTATCAACAGTTTATAAATATGAAAGACAATCAGGACAATCAGAGTTTTCATCTTATTTGGCAAGAACACAAGTCTTTTGTTAAGCACTTTATGTCTTCAAAACCGGTTGATTTCAACTCCATACCCCGATTTGAGAATCATCATCCATCAATAATGTTTAAATTGGCAAATTATAATATGTCTAATTTAGCAATTCTCTTTCTTTGGACATTTATTTGTTTTATAGGAACTTTTATCAGTTTTAATAAGTATGATATACGATAAAACTGTAACTTTTTTATATACGTAATATAAAAGTTTAAAAAGTCGCATAAATATTTGTTTATGTGATTTTTTTTGTCTTATTTTGCATTACGTAATACGTAATATTAATTCAATATGG
>JAIROC010000116.1 GCA_031257735.1 Bacteroidales bacterium
CTTGAGATGCTTGGTTATAAGACGTGGGTAGATAAAAATAAATTACTAGGTGGTGAAATTCAGTGGAATGATATACAAGAACAACTAAAAAACCATACAATAAAATTATTGTTGGTTTACTCTCGTAATATACTTGACGAAAAGGGAAATTTAAGAAGCGGCATCGCAAAAGAACTGGGATTTGCAGAAAGCATGGCATCTAGTGAAAAACTAGAGGATTTTATTATTCCTTTGAAGATTGATTCCGATGCTCCATATAATCAATTTATAGGATCGAATATTATTATGCATATTGATTTTTGTGAGAATTGGGCTGACGGATTAATTTCGTTGCAAAAAAAACTGAAGAAGGACAATGTTCCTAAACAGCATTCTTTGAAAGATGGAATATTGGCAAATTGGTATCAAGACGAATTTATTTCTGATTGTTCTATTATTAAAAAGAAAGAATTATTATATTCATCATGGTGGAAAATTAATGATTGTCCTGGAGAGTGTTATTTATATGAATTTCAGAATGATTCAGTGGCGAGTAAAGTAGTGGAATTAAATAATGATATTCCAATCGCTTGTATAACGAATTATATTACTACATTTGAAAAGGACCTAAAATTAGAATATAGTGATGAAATCGGCTTAAATGAGATAATTGTAAAAAAAACATATAAATTTTCTATAGCAGATTTATATTCTAAAGAAGATTCAACTTCTTTTCCTTCTCGCTTGGATTGTAGAAATCATTTTACAAATTTAATGTTGGTTGTTATTGACCGTTTCTTTAAATCCAATGGATTATTGATTTATGAATTATCAAATGGAAAAGCATATTATTTGCCTAAAAATGATAATTTCAAAAGAATTTCATTCAGATTGTATCGCCATCCAAAAATAAAGCATAAGGCTTTGGGAGGGATATTCTATGACAAATATTGGCATTATGCGGTATCTGTAAAATTTCTTCTTTCCCCTTTTTTCTGTTTTTCCTTAAAATCACACATCATTTTTACCTCAAACGGTTTTACCCCAATAGCGGATAAAGATTTACAGCATTCATATAGGCGAAGGAAAGGAAAACTATATTTTAATAATGATTGGCGTGATTTTCTTTTAGTATTTATTCAACGATTGAAAGATGATAACAATGAGATAAAAGTCATATTATCCAATGACGGTCAGAAAATGACACTTAAAGATTTTTCAATAATGTTTACCACAGAGTACGGATACCATGAACCAAAAAAAATAATGGATATGAACAGCGTTGAAGATTACATAGATGATGACATTCTCGACGAGGAGACGCTAGATGAGTAAACCATTAATGGATTATATATTAGAGCCATCTTTAATATTTGCCTATAATCAGTCGGCTAAAGATCCAAGAGACGGTATAACACTTTTTGGTCCTTTTGATCATAATAGACTTATTGGTATGAAAACTATCGGCATCATTGGTCCAGAACACCTCCGAATAAAAATGAAAGATTATTTGAAGAAAATACACTCCTGCATAATCAATCAAAAAGATTTAGCAAGACCAGATTATCCTGGTTTACAGGCTGCCTTTGGAATATCCATAAATTTCCTGAATATTCAAGAAATTAATATATCGAGTGAATCTATTGAAAACAATTTGAACAATAAGGATGAATACCAGCGTGTACATAATTTATCAAATCTATATGTTGAACGGCTCATAGAATACAAGGAGAAATATGAAATGCCGGTTGATATATGGTTTATTGTTATACCGGAAGCAATATACAGATTTGGCCGTCCAAGATCACAAATTCCTTATTCAGCGAATACCTATAATGATGGGATTCCTATTAAAAATCGCTTTTCAGATGAAAGTTTTTTATTTGATTATATGCAGCAACGGTATGCCACACTAATGAAAGCGTATGAATATAAAGTTAATTTTCATAATCAAATAAAGGCAAAGATTTTGCCCTATTCTATAGCAACCCAAATAATTAGAGAAAGTAAAATAACTTTTAACAATTCATTAATTAAATCACAAATTGAATATGAACGGAAATCAGAAACCTCGAAGGCTTGGAATATATCAACAGCACTATATTATAAACTTGGTGGTTTACCTTGGCGATTGAAGGATGTAAGAAAAGGTGTTTGTTACTTGGGTTTAGTGTATAACAAAACAAGCCCTGGGGAGGAAAGTACTAATGCCTGTTGTGCAGCTCAAATGTTCCTTGATGATGGTGATGGCATGATTTTTCGTGGAAATGTCGGGCCCTGGTTAAACCCGGAAACGAAGGAATTTCATTTGGATAAAAAATCAGCTATTGATATTATTAGTCAGGCACTAAAAATGTACTATGACAGATTTTCACAATATCCCAGTGAACTATTTATTCATGCCAAGACTTTTTTTGATGATATTGAGTGGTCTGGTTTTACTGAAGCAATTGGTGACAATAAAAGTAAATTAGTGGGAGTTAGAATTTCCGGTTCAACTCCTTTTAAGCTTTATAGACAAGGCAATTTCTGTGTGCCAAGAGGTACGATACTGCAATATGGCAGAAACAAAGCATTTTTATGGACAAAAGGATATATACCAAGACTCCAAAATCAAATTGGCCTTGAAACGCCAAATCCATTAGACATTAGAATCACTCATGGAGAGACAGACATAAAAATTGTCTGTCGAGATATACTAAGTTTATCAAAGCTTAATTATAATACCTGTATGTATGGAGATGGACTTCCAATAACCTTAAAATTTGCAAATTCTATTGGTGAAATTCTTACAACGGGTAAGGATGTGAAGTCGGGAATTTTACCATTCAGATACTACATTTAGTTTATGCCAAAAGATTGCAAACCCCTCGAATTCGAGGGATTATACAATAGAGGGAATACAGGGAAACAAAATGTTATTAAATAACAACGAATACCTTTCAATCGTAGATAGCATAAAGTCACAAATTAAAATCGCGCAATATAAAGCTGTAATGAATGTCAACAGTGAATTGCTCTTGCTCTACTGGAATGTCGGTTGTGCCATAAATGCCCATTCCGAATGGGGCAATAAATTCATTGAAAACCTTGCCCGTGATATTAAGCTGGAATTTCCTCAATCCACCGGGTTTTCCGTCAGGAACTTAAAATACATGGCCAAATTTGCCAAAACATGGTCAAACATCAAATTTGTGCAACGCTGCGTTGCACAAATACCCTGGCGGCATAATATAGCGATAATGGATAAAGTAAAGGACGAAAAACAAAGAGAGTGGTACGTCAGGAAAAGTATAGAAAATTCATGGTCAAGGGATATTCTTGTTCACCAGATTGAATCGGGTTTATATCACCGGCAGGAAACCGCAAAAAAGATAAGTAACTATTCAAAACGCCTATTAAAACCTCAAAGCGAACTTGCTTTGCAAACAATGAAAGACCCGTATATTTTCGATTTTATCCCCTTTAAAGAAGGAATGTTAGAGCGGGAAATAGAAAATGAGTTAGTTAAAAATATAACCCGTTTTTTGATGGAACTTGGAACCGGTTTTGCTTTTATTGGTAATCAGTACCATCTGGAAGTAGGTAAACGGGATTTTTATATCGACTTATTGTTTTATAAATCTTATTCTGCGTTGTTATGTAGTCATTGAACTTAAAACGGGCGATTTTGAACCGGAGTATGCCGGAAAGCTGAATTTTTATCTGTCGGCGGTTGATGATATACTTAAAAAAGATGAGGATAATCCTTCTATTGGCATTCTACTTTGTAAGACAAAGGATAATATTATTGCGGAATATTCCCTAAAAGATATGACCAAGCCTATCGGCGTAAGCGAATATAAAATCCTTAATAAAGTGCCGAAACAGTACAAGAAGGCTCTGCCTTCTGTAGA
>JAIROC010000126.1 GCA_031257735.1 Bacteroidales bacterium
CGCAATTCATTACATTGGGCGTTGCCCAACGCTATTGATTTACGGCTTTCAGCCGTTTTTGTTTATCGCATTCCTGATGCAGATAATTATTTTCATCTTTCTGTTCATTCTCCGAACAAGGGCTGAAAGCCCGTAATCAATAGCACAGAGCAACGCCCTGTGTAACATAACGTCCTAAAAACTAAGCCCTGAAAGGGCGTAATCAATTAACGGGCTATTTCCATTTTATATAACAACAAAATTAATCGCAAAAGAAAAGGCGTAAGAGAAGGGAAATGATAAGGATAAAGAAAGGAGCCTTCTACTATACGCCTAATTCAGTTATTTCACTTAAAAAAGGAGGTAAAATAACCTGATTGTTAATAACTTGAAATAATATTAAAAATAAAAACATGCAACATTATAAAAATATCTTTTAGGAATCAGTACATTACTTGTATCTTCAATTCCTTGTGGTTATTTGGATAACCTATTAATTTGAGACGAATACCTTATTTTCTTTCATGTTGATTTTTGCCCTACTAATATTATTCGAATACATAAACGATGACATTATTCAATTATTATATTATTTGATTTTTTTCTCTTTTTTTTTCACGTGGAAAGAATAATTCTCTATTTGATTGTAAGTGTGATTTCTATGGAGCTTCTTTTTTAGATTAATCTTTACTGTTTTTAGGACAACCTTATCCTGTAGCAGAAAAGAGTAAAAGGTCAAAAGGATAAAAACATATTATTCATTTTCATTTTCAAAGGAGTATTGGAAAAAAATGTACCTTTGCAAAAATAAAAAAAATAATACACAAATGACCTTTGAAAAGATAAATCAGTTACTCAAGATGAATACTACTGTAAAAATGATTACTGTCGATAATGCACCCTTGATTATTGGATTTCTTTTTAAATCATTTAAGCAGGAACAAAATAATGTAGTATTCAGTACAATACAGGAAGGAGAATTAACATCTCTCCTTACAGATTATCTCTTTGTTGTTAATAGAGATGAAAATCTATATCCCAAACAAGCTAAAGAATATCTGACAGATTGGGCAAATGCTGGATTTTTACGGAAATATCCGGGCAAAACAGATGAGTTTATTTTTGAATTAACACCAGCAGCAGAAAATGCATTTAAATGGATTGACAGTCTGGAACGTCCTGAATTTATTGGAACAGAATCCCGTTTGAAAAACCTGTTCGAGAAATTAAAAGAACTTTCCGTTAAAACGAAAAAAGATTTCGCTTCCAGATTGAAAGAATTGGAAAACAAGAAAAAAACAATAGAAGAAGAAATTGAAAACCTGAAAATGGGTAAAATTGACGTACTCGACGACCGCCAAATAAAAGAACAATATCTACTCATAGAAGAAACAGCTAAATATCTATTGGCAGATTTTCGACAAGTGGAAGATAATTTCAGAATGTTAGACCGTGATTTTAGAAAAAAAATTATTACTACAAGTCAAACAAAAGGTAAAGTGCTGGATGATTTATTCCAAGAGGAAGATTTTTTACTCGAAACCGATCAGGGAAAAAGTTTTATCGCTTTTTTTGAATTTCTTTTAATGCAATCTAAACAGGATGAATTGGAAGAACTAATACAGGAAATACTGAATATTCCTACAGTCCAACAAATGCAGAAAGGTACATTTCGTATTGAAAATATCAGAAACAATTTAGTGGAAATCGGAACTAAAACAAATGACACAACAAAACTGCTTTGGAAACAGTTACGAAAATATCTTGAACATAAATCTTTCTTTGAGAATAAAATTATTCACGAAAAAATTACTCAAATCCTGAAAACTATATCGGAAATAAAAAAAATGAACTATAGCAAAACACTTTCTTTGAAATTGGATGAGGTCATACATATAGATTTGATAATGGAAAGACCTTTATTCAAAATTCCTGAAAAAATAAAATTCGCAAATAATAACCTTGATATGGGTACAACCTCCAGCAATAATGACAAACTATTTGACCAATTTGAGATTGATATTCCTGAATTGAAAAATAAAATACGAACAGCGCTTAAAAATAAAACACAAATTACATTTACTGATTTCGTCAAAGAATTTGAAATACAAAAAGGTATTGCCGAAGTTGTTGCATATATGGAAATCGCTTCCAAAGAAAAAAATAAACATATCATTGATGAAAGCAAAAGAGAAATAATCAACATTAAAAATATGAAGACTAACAAACTTTTTAAAATAGAAATTCCTCAAATTATTTTTAACAAATGAAACCTTATTCAAACATATTAATATCTCTACTTAAAGGGATTGTATATAGCGACAGTAAATATTGGAATGACTTGTTGCAGTACGAATTGGATATTAAAAATTATTTTTCCGATATTCATCTGAATGTTATCATAGACAAATCGGAAGGTTATGCATATTTAAAACAAAAAGTAACCGAAGAAAATGAAGATGATATACTGAAACTGATAGATAAACGCCAACTTAATTTCCATGTATCCTTGCTGTGTCTTTTGCTCAGAGGATATTTGATAGAAAGCGACAGCGAAGGAGAAACAACAAAAGCTATTTTAAGTAAAGAAGAAATTGTTAATCTAATGAAACCCTTTTATAAAGAGACGACAAATGAAGCTAGACAAATATATCATATTCAAGCCGCAATAAACAAAGTGGAAGAAGAAGGATTTTTGCGTCGTATGAAAACCGAAGATGAACAATACGAAATCAACCGAATTATTAAAGCATTTGTAAATGCCGAAACAGTAAAAGAAGAACTCGAAAAATTAAAAAACTACGCAGCCAAATTAAAAGAAAATGAATGAACTCGAATCTAATATAGATAATACACAAATAGGATTTCGTTTAGACTATATGGAATTGCTGAATTGGGGAACTTTTCATAACAAAATATGGAGCATCAGTCCCAAAGGGAAAAATTCTCTATTAACGGGCGCTATCGGTTCGGGAAAATCTACTATTGTAGATGCTCTGACCTGTTTATTTGTTCCCTATCAAAAAATCACATTCAATAAAGCCGCAGGCGCTGAAGGAAAAGAACGAACACTGGCAAGCTACATCCGCGGTGAATATAAAAATACAAAAAACGAATTAAGCGAACTGAAAGGAAAAGCCATATCCCTCCGTTACAATGATACAAGCGATACAACATTTACGGTTATACTGGCAAATTTCCATAATGTGGGATATTCTTCCAATATCACATTGGCGCAAGCGCTTTGGATAGAAAATGATAAAGTACAAAAACTGTTTATTATCAGCACAAGAGCATTAACCATAAAAAATACATTTGAAAATATTGAAGATGGTAAAACATTAAAAAAAAGAATAGAGCGTTTATCGCAAATCGAATATATAGGGGATAAATTTAGTGAGTACAGTCAAAAATTTAGACGTCTGTTCGGTATGAATTCCGAAAAAGCGATTGATCTGTTTTATCAGACTATTTCTATGAAATCCGTAAGCAGTTTAACTTCATTTGTCCGAGAACAAATGCTGGAACAAACAGATATAAAATCACAAATTGAGAATTTGAAAAATAACTTTAATGACCTCAATAAAGCATACGATGCTGTAAAAGAAGCTCGAAAACAAAAAGAAATACTGTTTCCCCTTGTTGCTCTGAACAAGTGTTATACCGAATATAGACAACAGATTGAAGAAATTGATAATATCGTATCCGCCATTCCGAGCTATTTTGCAGATAAAAAAATAAATTTGCTTAAAAAAGAAATCGAAACCAGCGAAACTACCTTGAACGAAATTAATAACCAACTAAATAAAATAACTGTCGATTTAGATACAAAACGAAAAGCAAAATCACAAATAGAACAGGACATTGACAGTAACGGCGGAACAAGATTGAAAGAAATTGCCAATGAAATACAAAATAGAATATCTGCAAAAACAGAGAAACAGGGAAGATATAATGAATATGATAAACTTCTTTCCATTTGTGAATTGCCTGTTGCCAACACCGATAATACTTTTTATGCCAATCTAAAAACAGCTCAACAAAAATTAGAAACCATAAAAGATGTTCATGACAAAAAAACAAGACAATGGGGCGAGAAAACAGCAGATTTGAGAATTATAAAAGAAAAAGTTGAAGCTACCGAAGCGGAATTACAATCTTTGCGAAGTCGGAAAAATCAAATTCCATTATCGCTCTTGGATGTTCGACAACGAATGATAGATGATTTACAAATTCCTGAAAATGAAATTCCTTTTGTGGGCGAATTAATCAGAGTAAAAGACGAAGAAAGATCGTGGGAAGGAGCATTGGAACGATTGTTGCACGGTTTTGGTATCAGTCTGTTAGTTTCCGAAAAATATTACGGGAAAGTGAGCGGATATATCAACGCTACAAGACTGTCAGATAAAAACGAAAGAGGCGTAAGATTGGATTATTTCCTCGTACCTCTACATTTTAATAAAACACAATATACAGGAATCGATGCAGATTCGGCTGTCAATAAAATTGAAATTAAATCGGACTCGTACTTTGAAGAATGGTTACAACTTAATTTAGAACAACATTTCAATCTAAAATGTGTTACCATAGAAGAATTTAAACAGGTACGCCAAGATGCTATCACTATGGAAGGACTATATAAAAAAGGAAAGAAACATACCAAAGATGACCGTAAAAATTTGTGGGATAGAAGAAATTTTGTATTGGGCTGGACAAATCAAAAGAAAATAAAAGCCGTAGAACTTGATTTGACAGCATTAAACCAAAAACAACAATCTATCAATACAGAATTGGAGGTCTTGGAAAGAGAAATAGAAAAATGTGTTATGCTGAATACAAAACTGAATTTAGTAACTGCTTACAAAAATTGGAACGATTTAAATTGGCAAGATGAAGCAAAACAAATTGAAGCGCTAAAACAGGAAAGCGCCAAAATAGAAACAAGTAATAATGTTTTGAAGTCGTTACAAGACAGTTTGAGAAAAGTAGAGATAGAAATTTCACAGTTGGATGACGAAAAACAATCCAAAAATAAAATTATTGGCGGAATAGAAACCAATATCCAAAACTATAAAGAAGAAATTATAACTTGCCAATCGACAAAAAATACAATCTTCCAGAAAGAAATAGAACTTTACTACCCTAAAATAGATAAACTTATTGAACAATTCACCATTACATTCCAAAATATAAACACGATAAACAATAAATTGAGAGATCGTTATATGGAAAAAGATGGAGAAAGAGATAAATTGAACAGTAAATTGCAGAAAACGAGAGATGATATTACTAGAACAATGATGGAATACAAAAAAGAATTTCCTGCAGATATGCTGGAATTGTCGGTCGAAATAGATGCCTTGCCTGAATTTATTGAAAAATATGAGGAGATTACCAATGAGGGTTTGCCTGAACATGAAATGCGCTTTAAAGAAATGTTGAATAGAAATACGATTGAAGATATTCGCATATTTGATGTTAAATTAAGTATTCACAGAGGTCAGATTAAGAATAAGATAGACGAAATTAACAAACATCTGAAAGAAATAGAGTTTAATACGGGAACTTACATCGAACTTTCAAGCGATAACAACGCTGACAAGGAAATAATAGATTTCAGAAGTGACTTGCGAGAGTGTTATGCAAATATACTTGACACTTCCGATGCCTATACAGAAAACAGATTTAATATGGTAAAAAAGTTTTTAGACCGTTTCATGAGCAATGAAAGCAAAGAAATAGAGTGGACAAAAAAAGTTACCGACGTCCGTAATTGGTTTTTATTCAGCGCCAGCGAAAGATATTTTGAAGATGATACTGAAAAAGAATATTATTCCGATACTGCTGGAAAATCAGGAGGTCAAAAAGAAAAATTAGCATACACCATCCTTGCTTCTGCATTGGCGTATCAATTTGGTTTATCCTACGATGAACCTCGAAGTAAGTCTTTTCGTTTTGTAGTCATAGATGAAGCCTTTGGTCGTGGCGATGACGAAAGTACACAATTTGGATTGGAACTTTTTAAAAAATTAAATCTGCAATTATTGGTCATCACGCCTTTCCAGAAAATACACATTATTGAGAATTATATCAATTCTGTTCATGTAGTTTCAAATATAGGAGGTAATCATTCGGAAGTGCAATATCTTACAACGGATGAATACCGAGAAGAAAAACAACGTCGAAATAATATCCAAATCATTGAAGAAAATAACTTATGATAACACCTTACGAAATAGAACAACAATGTCAAAAATGGTGGAGAAACATTTTGATTTCTCATATCGAAACCACTGATTTTTTCCCAAAAGAAATAAGCAGGATAGGGAAAATAACTCCCCGTAATTTGATGAAAAAGTTACCCGAATATCAAAAATCACTTACCTTGTTGCGAGATAACGACAAGACAATTAGAAAATGGGGGTATTCTCTTATAGAAACAGAACAATACTTTGAAAAAATCGGTATACAAAAAGTTCCCGAGAAAATAGTGATCGAAACTTTGGACGACTACCTTAAATTAACAAAGAAGAAAACAGAATATCAAAGGTTTTTGAAAAATTATAATTTGATAATAAATGAAATACCGTCATTAAAAGCATGGGTTCTTCTGCATCCTCAAAAACTAATTGAATATGACAATGACATTTGGACTGATATATTGAAAGTATGTAAATACTTTATTGCAAACCCCAAACCAAATCTTTACATCAGAGAACTGCCAATAAATGTTCATACCAAATTTATTACGCGTCATAGGGGAATTATATCGGAATTACTGAACCATCTTTTACCTCCTGAAAGTATTAATCAGAAATTTACCGCCAATGATTTTGAAAAACGCTTTTATCTAAAATATCCCGAACTGACGGTACGGTTTCGTATTTTAGATAAGCAAATTGCTCAAACATACTTTTCAGGAATAGATGATTTGTGTGTTTCAATCAGTCAGTTTGAAGAATTAGAATTGCCATTAAGAAGGGTGTTTGTAGTCGAAAATAAAATGAATATATTTACTTTCCCGATAATTAGAGATAGTATTGTAATTTTTGGAAGTGGCTATAGTATTGAAAATCTCAAAAATATAAAATGGCTCAATAATGTAGATTTGTTTTATTGGGGTGATTTGGATACAGATGGTTTTCAAATATTATCTCAATTCAGAAGCTATTTTCCGCAAACAAAAAGCCTCTTGATGGACAAAGAAACATTCAATATTTTTTTCGAAAACGATAAAGGAAAACCAAGTAAAGTTACAGGAAAACTGAATCTGACAAACGATGAAAAGCAATTGTATGAACTCCTTAAAATGAAGAATTGGCGATTGGAACAGGAAAAAATTCCATTAACTTATCTGAAAAACCGTTTAAACTATATTCTATCCTGAAACAGGAACAAATTTTTTCCCGTTTCGTATTACAAGCCTTTTCTATATGTCCTACTATAGAAGTGAATACAGATTTAGTATTTCAAATTGCATTACCGGCGTTTCAAATTATATGCTTTTTCGTGTCGTAGTATTGATAAAAAAGGTAAATTTGCCGAGATGAATAATTTTGGTAGAAAGATAATAAAGAAACAATGAGTCAGTATTTTAGAAATCGAAAAGAATATCATATAAGTGATGCCATCGATGAATTTTTAAAGAAATATCGACTTAAAGATGGTTATACACACATGCAAATCGCAACAATATGGAACGAAACCGTTGGTAAAATAATCACGCTCTATACTAAAAAGGTAGAATTATCCAACGGTAAATTAACCGTATATATCACTTCGCCGATTGTAAAGAATGAATTGAAAATATCGAAATCCAATCTTATTGTCAAACTCAATAAAAAGATAGGAAAAGAACTTATAAAAGAGATAATTATTCGATAAATAAAAGGAATAAAAATATGTATAGATTAGTTTTAATTCGTCACGGAGAAAGCGTTTGGAATAAAGAAAATCGTTTTACGGGCTGGACAGATGTTGATTTGTCTCAAAAAGGAATGCAAGAAGCCAAAGAAGCTGGCAATAAAATGAAAGAACAGGGATTTGTTTTCAAATATGCCTATACTTCTGTTTTAAAAAGAGCTATTAAAACATTGGGAATATTGCTGGATGAAATGGATTTATTATGGATACCCGTTGAAAAATCATGGAGACTGAATGAAAAACATTACGGAACATTACAGGGTTTAAATAAACGGGAAATGGTTGAACAATACGGCGAAGAACAGGTATTAATCTGGAGAAGAAGTTATAATATCAGTCCGCCTCCATTGGAGTTGAATGATGATCGTCATCCTAAAAACGATATTCGCTATCAGGAAATTAATGATGAATGTGCTACTCCCGCTACTGAAGCGCTGGTTGATACTATCAATAGAATTATTCCTTATTGGGAAAATAATATTCGTACAAAACTTATCGAAAACAAAGAAATCATTATCGCGGCACATGGAAACAGTTTACGCGCTATTGTGAAGTATTTGAAAAATATTGATGATGATGCTATTGTCAGGCTAAACATTCCGACAGGTATTCCATACGTGTTTGAATTTGACGATAAACTAAACCTGTCAAAAGATTATTTTCTGGCAGACGAAGCAACGCTTGCAAAACTAATGGAAGAAGTGGCTAACCAAGGGAAAAAATAATATGTCATTAATAAAATCAATATCAGGTATACGAGGTACCATTGGCGAAATTACAGGAGATAATCTTACTCCCATCGACATTGTAAATTTTACAGCCGCATATTCGAATGTTCTACGAAAAAAAAAGAGAGAAAAAAAAATTAGACAAAGAATATGTGTTGTAATCGGTCGGGATGCCCGTGCATCAGGAGAGATGATAAACAAGTTAGTAAGCGGTACTTTAATAAGTATGGGCATCAATGTTATTGACATTGGATTATCCACTACGCCTACCGTAGAAATGGAAGTTATTTTCCAAAAGGCAGACGGAGGAATTATTATTACCGCAAGTCATAATCCCGCTCATTGGAACGGATTGAAACTATTGAACGAGAAAGGTGAATTTTTATCGGCTTCTGATGCTGAACTTGTTTTGCAATTGGTAGAAAAGGAAAGGTTTCCATTTGTGAAACCAACCCGATTGGGAACTTTCACTGCTATTGAAAATAAAAAATCTATTGAACGTCATATCAAAGCAATTACGTGTCTTGATTTGGTTGATGTTGCCGCTATTAAAAAAGCCAAGTTCGATATTGTTATTGACTGTGTAAATTCTACGGGGGGAATTGCTGTTGTCGAACTGCTGAAAGCATTAGGGGTTTATCATATTCTATGTTTGAATTGCGAACCTAATGGCAAATTTGATCATAACCCGGAACCTTTGCCTCAACATCTTACTAAATTATCTGAACATGTAAAGAAAGGATACGATATGGGATTTGCGGTAGACCCTGATGTGGACAGATTGGCAATAGTGAAGGAAAATGGAGATATGTTTGGGGAAGAATATACGCTTGTTGCCGTTGCCGATTATGTTTTACAACATACAAAAGGAAATACCGTATCCAATTTATCTTCTTCTCAGGCGCTCAAAGTCATATCCGAACAGCACAATGTTCAGTATTATACTTCTGCGGTTGGAGAAGTAAATGTTGTGGAAATGATGAAAAAAATAAATGCGGTAATTGGCGGCGAAGGCAATGGCGGGGTTATTTATCCTGAACTTCATTACGGAAGAGATGCACTTGTGGGAATTGCTTTGTTTTTATCTTATTTGGCAAAGAATGCTCTAACCCCTTCCCAATTACGAGAAAAATATCCAGACTTTCATATCTCTAAAAACAAGATAGAATTGGATGAAAATTTGGATACAGACAAATTATTTTCATTTATTAAGGAACAGTATATAAATCATACTATAGTTGATATTGACGGTATTCGTATTGATTTCGAAAATCAATGGGTACATTTACGCAAGTCCAATACAGAACCAATCTTACGTATTTATGCAGAAAGCGCTACAGAAATTAAAGCAGATAATCTGGCACAACAAATCATCGGAAACATCAGAAATTATATCGAACAGCGACTTTGACATGAAATATCTTGTTTTCGGATTGGGAAATGTAGGAAGAGAATATGAAGGCTCTCGACATAATATCGGATTTGAAGTTGTTGATTATATTGCATATTTAAACAATATCACCTTTCAATCCGATAGATATGCACACACTTGTAAATTTAATTTCAAAGGGAGAACCATTATTTTGGCAAAGCCAACTACTTACATGAATTTGAGTGGTAAAGCGGTTCGTTATCATATAGAAAAACATAATATTCCTCTTGAGAATGTTCTTATTGTTGTAGATGATAAAGATTTACCTCTGGGTGTTTTGCGACTAAAACCCAAAGGAACCGGTGGAACTCATAATGGTATCAATAATATTATTACGGTTTTAAACAGCATTGAATTTCCTCGTTTAAGGGTCGGCATTGGTAATGATTATCCAAAAGGTTATCAAGTAGAATACGTATTAGGAAAATTTACGAAAGATGAAAAAAATCAACTTCGTCCCTGTATCGAACTGTCAGTTGATATTATAAAAAGTTTTGTTACACAAGGTTTAGATAGAACAATGAACAACTATAACAAACGTCCCGCCGCAAACGATACAACGGAAATTTAATTAGAGCCTGTCTATAACGTATAATTATGAATTATGAATTATGAATTATGAATTAGGCTGACGCACGAAACCGCTTAATCAGTGTCATCATTGCGAAGGAAAATGTCCCGTTAGGTAGGGTGTTCAAACATAGAAAAAAGAAACCTTATTTCCACCTTATTTCCCCAACAAAACAACCTTAGTAGCAATGGAATATCACACAAAAACAACCTTATTACCTCATTAAATTTA
>JAIROC010000128.1 GCA_031257735.1 Bacteroidales bacterium
CTGCTCTTACGGGTGCTTCAGTCGCTGCGCTCCTTATAATGACGCTTTTTATAAATGCCGTATGATGAGGCATAAAGCGTCATTGCATTTGTGCTTTTGAGAATCAAAACGATTACTCGCAATGACGATTTCTGTTGTTACGAAAATACTTTTCACACAGCCTCTTTCGTGCGATAGAAATCTTTGCAAAAAAAATATACGAAATAATTCGCTGTATAAAAAGAAATTTTATTACCTTTGCAGTGCGTTATTTTGGTCGAAAAAAAAAGATTAAATAGTTATTGAAATTCTAAATTATTGTTATATGAAACGATTATTTCTTGTTTTATGGGTATTGTTTATGTGTGTGAATTTGAGAGCCCAATACTCAGAAATTGGGATTTGTGGAGGTGTATCATTTTATATGGGCGACCTTAATCCTAAAGGAGTTTTTAAGGGTTCTCGTCCTGCGGGAGGTGTGCTGTTTAGATATAATATCAATCCAAGACTTGCATTTAAAGCAACCGCTTTGTTCGGATCTTTACAGGCAAGCGATGCTACAACAGGTGAAGATAAGGCAAGAAATTTAAGTTTTCGTTCGCCTGTATCAGAGCTTTCCGCACAAATTGAATTGAACTTTTTGAGACTGTACAACGAAAGAGGTCAAAATCCATTTTCTCCTTATCTTTTTCTGGGTGTGTCTGTTTTTTCTTTCAATCCTCAAGCCCAATTAAATGGTGTATGGTATGATTTACAACCTCTCGGAACAGAAGGACAGGATTTGAATGTAGGTGGCTACGACCAAAAACGATATGTCCTGACAAACTTTGCTATTCCCATGGGAATAGGTATGCGCGTCAATTTTTTGAAATACTACAGTGTAGGACTTGAATGGGGATATAGAGCCACATTTACCGATTATATTGATGATGTAAGCGGAACTTATGTTGATAGAGACCTCCTAATAGAATATCGTTCTCGACTGATAGCCGATTTGGCGGACAGAACAACATCTATGAAAGTTGTAAATGGAGAAGAATTTCCTGATTACCATAACGCAGGAACCGCCAGAGGAAACAATGCCAAAACAAAAGACTGGTATTCGTTTGCTGTACTTACTTTTTCCTTTAAGTTGAACTATACGAAAAATTGTACGACAAAATCGGGAACGTCTGTCCGTACAAAAACAAAATACAGAAAAAGCGCATTGCGTTAATATTGTTCATGATTTCATTGGAAGATATAAAATTAAATGCTGTTCCCCGCCACATAGCCATTATTATGGATGGGAATGGTCGTTGGGCAAAACAACGACAACAACAACGCATAGAAGGACACATACAGGGTGCGGCTGCATTAAAAAGTACCTTGGAAGGATGTTTGGCAGTAGGTGTAAAATACTTGACCGTGTATGCGTTTTCACTTGAAAATTGGGATCGTTCTCCGCAGGAAGTAAACAGCTTGATGAATTTATTTGTCAATTATTGTCATACGGAAGTGGATAATTTAAATAAGAATAATATTCGCTTTAAGGCTATTGGTAAATTGGATATGCTTAACGATGAATGTTATCGGGTACTGAAAATTACGGAAGAAAAAACAAAAGATAATACCGCTTTGACCCTTGTTGTTGCCATTAGCTATGGTTCAAGATGGGAAATTGTCCATGCTGCACAACAATTGGCAAAAGAAATAGCATGTCACAAAATCCAAAGCGAACAAATAAATGAACAGTTATTTGCAAAATATCTGATAACAGATTTTATGCCCGATCCTGATTTGTTGATTCGTACAAGTGGAGAATATCGTATCAGTAATTATTTGTTATGGCAAATTGCCTATACGGAATTATACTTTACCAATGTATTATGGCCTGATTTTACGAAAGAAGAATTATACGAGGCTATCGCAGATTACCAAAAACGAGAACGCAGATTTGGAAAAACAAGTGAACAAATTAATCATAAACTAAAATAAAATACTCTCTTGCCCGTTGAAGTATTTGTAATATTTAAAAGTACTGAATGCAAAGCGCCAAATTGTTTTTAATCACATTATTTATTGTACTGTTTTCACAGCAATCTCAATCACAGGTTACATTGGAAGCAGGAACTGCATCGGATATTGAATTAAATTATGTCAATCCAGCAGAGTATGAAATTGGAGGTATCACATTTAGCGGCACAGCAGAATGTGATGTAAGGACATTGTATTTTGCTGTGGGAGATAAAATCAAAATTCCGGGTGAAAAAATTCGTAAAACGATAGACCGCCTGTCGAAATCAGGATTGTATAAAGATAATGTCCGTATTACAGCAAGTAATATATCGGGAAAGATAATCTTTCTGGACATTTATCTGGAAGAAGCCAATCGACTGAATAGTTTCGTCTATACAGGAGTTAAAAAAAGCGACATAGAAGAGTTTAATAAGAAATTAAATCTCTCTCAAGGTAAAATAGTGAATGAGAATTTAAAGATAATCATCAAGAACGTTGTAACAGATTATTATAAGGAGAAAGGCTTTTATTTTACTTCGGTAGAAGTTATCGAACAAAAAGATACTTTAAACCCTAACTTTGTAATACTGAATATAAATGTAGAAAAAGGGAGAAAAGTAAAAGTAGACAGAATTGTTATTCATGGCGTCAAGGAAATAGATGCCTTTAAATTACGCGCTGCAATGAAAGAAACAAAAACAAAATTTCTGTTTCAACCTTTTGAAAAAGTAGATACTGCCATCATTGATTTCTTTAAAAATCACGATAAATATAAAGAAAAAGACTTGGGACAATTGTTGTTGAATTATTATTCCGACAGGGTGCGAGTACGATTTAAAACATCTAAGTTTGACCAACTTAATTTTGAAAAAGATAAAACCAGCCTGATAAAGAAATATAATGAGTATGGATACAGAGACGCTTATATTGTATCCGATTCAGTATATTTTATCTCAAAGAGAGCAATAAATATAGATATTTATGTCAATGAAGGGCATAAATATTATTTTCGCAATATTACATGGGTTGGCAATTCCAAATACAGTTCGGAAATATTAAGCCAGCTTCTCAATATTAAAAGAGGAGACGTTTATAATACAACCTTATTAGAAACAAATCTGAATATGAGTCAGGATAATATGGACGTCAGTTCATTGTATTTGGATGATGGATATTTGTTTTTTTATGCTCTCCCGATAGAAGTTAATGTGGAGGGCGATTCTGTAGATATAGAAATCCGTATACGGGAAGGGATACAGGCTACAATTAATAAAGTAACCGTATCAGGTAATACACGAACTTCGGATAATGTTATTTTGCGAGAACTTGTTACTGTTCCCGGTCGGAAATTTAGTCGTTCAGATATAATACGTTCTCAACGACAATTATTACAGTTTGGATTTTTTAATCAGGAAAAGATGAATGTAATCCCCTCCGCAGATGAAAAAACAGGTACCGTCAATCTGGAGTATGTAGTAGAAGAATCCTCCTCTGATCAATTGCAACTTTCAGTGGGATGGGGGGCAAACTTATTCTATGGACAGATAGGATTTGCTTTTAATAATTTCTCTGCACGAAAATTCTTTAAAAAAGGTGCATGGACGCCTGTCCCAAGTGGAGATGGACAAAAATTAGCCTTCAATGTACAGGTATATTCCAATGCTTACCAATATTACAGCGCTTCTTTTACCGAACCATGGCTGGGAGGTAAAAAACCTATTGCGCTAACGGTAGGCGTTTCTCATTCATTAGACGCAAGTACCAGAGCTAAATCAGATGTAAGTTATTATAAATTACAGGTTACCAATTTTAGTGTTGGTATTTCAAATCGTCTAAAAGTACCTGACGATTATTTTTATATGTCCAATATGCTTACTTATCGGTATTATGATTCAAAGAATTATACTTCCTTTATTCTGTCTACCGGGATTGCGCACAGTATCAGTTATACCTTTTCCTTGGGAAGAAACTCTACCGATGCCGCTATTTATCCGCGTACAGGTTCGGACATGATATTTAGCGTACAATTAACGCCGCCATATTCATTATTTAATAATAAGAACTACGCTGATTTACCTTTGGCAGATAAATACAGGTGGTTGGAATATCATAAATGGAAAGTAAATATTAGCCAATATATAAATATAGTAGAGAATTTGGTATTGAACATAAGAGCACGATTTGGTTTTTTGGGCATGTATAATCAGAAAGTAGGAGCATCTCCTTTTGAACGGTTTTATATGGGTGGAAGTGGTTTAACGTCTACTTATATGATAGATGCGCGTGAAATTGTCAGCATGAGAGGCTATACTGACGAGTCCATAACACCTGACAAAGGGGGAACAGTATTTCAGAAAATGACTTTTGAATTACGTTATCCAATAACACTCAATCCTTCTGCTACCATTTTCCTGCTTACCTTCTTGGAAGCGGGTAATAACTGGAAAGATATGCGGTCTTATAAACCATTTGAAATGTACAGGGCTGCCGGTGTAGGGGTTCGTGTATATTTACCGATGTTTGGTTTATTGGGATTAGATTGGGGGTATGGATTTGATGCTGTTCCGGGTAATTCGAATGCAAATAGATCACAATTCCATTTTTCTATAGGACAATCCATTGAATAATAATTTTATAAATAATATACTTATGAGGGAAAAAATTTTAATAGCAGTAGTATTTTTCGTATTTTCTATTTCATTGTCAGCGCAAAAGTATGCCTATATTGACTCTGAATACATCTTGAGCAGTATGCCAAGTTATGTAGAAGCTCAAGCAGAATTAGACAGATTATCTGTTGAATGGCAAAAAGAAATCGAAGCAAAATTTAAAAAAATTGATGAAATGTATCGCAAGTATCAGCAAGAAGCGGTTATACTTCCAGAAGATACAAAAGTAAAACGTCAAAATGAAATCATCACCGCTGAAAACGATGCAAAAGAATTGCAAAAAAAACGTTTCGGAACAGACGGCGACCTTTACAAAAAACGTGAAGAGCTAATGAAACCTATTCAAGACAGAGTTTTTTCTGCAATAGAAGAATATGCTCGCGAAAAAGGATACGCTTTCGTTTTTGATAAAGCGGGCGTTATGACTATCGTTTATGCAGACAGTAAATACGACATCAATAGCGAAATACTGACAAAGTTAGGGGTAGTTGGAAGAAAGTAACTTACAATGTAAGTTTGTGTAAAAAGCACACAGATAATACAAATTGAAATACTGTCTTATCTATTTTAATCTGTATTATCTGTGTGCTATAATACTTTTCCACACATTCTCATTTATTGTTTTCGTTTTTGGCATCTGTATTTGTTGTTATCCTTTTTCTTCGAGGAAACAATAACCATATATGACGATTATAGACAATGATTATTTGTTAGATTTGAGCATTGATGATAGGAAAGGATTATATTTACATTTCATGTAATCAACATAATATATAGAAAAAAGAACAAGAACTATTCGATATAAACACGAGAATTTATTATCTATTAAATCTATGAACACACTAAAATTTATATATTTTCCCCTTATGGTTTTTCTTGTTGTTGTAAATAGCGCATGTAAGAATTTCAATGATAAAGAAACTTCACATACCACGCCCAGAGGCGATGAATTTATTTATGTTGAAGACCAGATATTCAAATATAAGCAAGACACTTTTTTTGCCATGATGCTTAATTACGTAGTCGAATTTCGATATCTTGACGGTGAAGCCATTATCTCTCCCTGCATACAATACGAAGACCCTTTAAAATACGAAAGCAATTATCCCGAAGAAGTCTATCATCAATTAGCAGCACATTTTCATCTTATTAAAGAAATGGGATTCAATACCCTCCGCATTTGTCTCGACAGACTCGCTACAGATGATAAAGCCCGTTATTTTTATCCAGCCGGAGATACCTTGTTTAGTATTACTTATGATTATAATCAAATTTTCAACGCCCTCGAACAACTCGTTACGGTAGCGAAAAAAGAAGACCTGCGATTGATGATTTTACTGAAATCACCCCTGTTCAGCAAAGAGCTTGAACGTTTTACAATCAAAATGTTAGACAGGTTTCGAGATAATCCAGTTATTTTTGCTTACGATTTTATGAATGAACCTTTATATTTCGACCTTGAACCTAAACGTAAAAAAACAAAAGCCTATTCCTATGTAAAACATTGGAAACATCTAATGAAAGCCCATGCGCCCAATCAACTATTTACAATAGGATTTGCGGAACCGATAGAAGTCTTTGAATGGGATCCTTCTTTTTTACCTGTCGACTTTGTACAATTCCACACTTACCATCCTTTGCGTGTTCCCAACGAAATCTATTGGTATAGCCGATACGTTAATAAAGCATGGATGATAGGCGAAACATCACTGTCAGCTGACAACGACTCTATACCATACGAACATCAACGACAGTTCATGATAGCCGCTTTTCAATATAGTCGCGATTGTGGCGCTACAGGCTTCGGATGGTGGGAATTTCAAGATATCCTTTCCAATCACTTTGAATCCCAATACGCAGGACTCTTAAATCATCAGGGAATTACATATACAGAAGACAGCCTTTACTGTATACAGGGAAGTTTAAAACCAGCCGTACACGAAATAAAAACCTTATTGAACTATGAACCGCAAAAGCCAAAGCGACCAATAAATTACTATAACATGTTAGGATATAACAATTATCGTATCAAAGGACGTATACTGAATGCTGAAAACAAACAAGGGATTGAAGGAGCTGTTATCCGTGGATGGAACGACAATTGGTCAGTAGGGATGAATACTTTTAGTGATGAAAACGGCTATTTTACCCTCTACAGCAATGACGAAAATGTTCATTTTGAAATATCGGCGCCATGCTTAAGTAAAATTAAATTCAATAATGAACTTGTCTATAAGGCTTGTACACAACCTGCTTGGAATATAAAAGAACTTCCTGCTCGCGAACTTGAATACCAAAATATTTCTTATCAACCGTTTTTAAACGATACAAACAGTAAAAGCATTTATATTTTCAGTTTTGATGAAAACTTATTTCATCAAACAAAATTTGAAGCTGATATGGGAAATTTATATTTACGACCTTTGTAATCAAAATATAATATATGAAAGGACAGGAAATACTTCATCAATATTTTGAAAGCCTTGCTGCTAAACGCGACAAATGGAAAAGGCGTAACCGTTTTTATCAAAGAATAATAGAAAAACAATTCGCCTTTATTATACCTGAAGGTTCCAGCGTGTTGGAGCTTGGATGTTCTACTGGAGATCTACTCAACGCCGTTAAACCTTCCAAAGGAATTGGCGTTGATTTTTCAAAAACAGCAATTGAAATAGCTTCACGCAAATATCCGCATTTAGCATTCATCCATGCAGATGTCCTTAATTTCTCCTTTGATGAATATGTAGATTATGTTATTATTTCAGACTTGATAACTTCACTTTGGGATGTCCAAACTTTCTTCCTCCTGTTGCGCAGTTATGTAAGTCCGCAAACAAAAATCATTATCTCAACCTATAATTAGAGCCTGTCTATAAAGTACAAATAGGGTTGTTTCAAAAGCGCTACCCGCAATGACGGCTCTATGCCGACTTTATAGACAGACTCTAATTATCTGGTTTGAAGACAAGTGTCGTCCTTGCAGGTAGGGTGTTCAAACATAGAAAAAAGAAACCTTATTTCCACCTTATTTCCCCAACAAAACAACCTTAGTAGCAATGGAATATCACACAAAAACAACCTTATTACCTCATTAAATTTA
>JAIROC010000141.1 GCA_031257735.1 Bacteroidales bacterium
TCCACGCACGTGGAAACGTACTTTTCGTTGTTTTGAACGTTTCCACGCACGTGGAAACGTACTGTTCGTTGTGTTGAACGTTTCCACGCACGTGGAAACGTACTTTTCGTTGTTTTGAACGTTTCCACGCACGTGGAAACGTACTTTTTGTTGTTTTGAACGTTTCCACGCACGTGGAAACGTACTTTTCGTAGTGATTGAAGGTTTCCGAACGTTCGGAAACGTACTTTTTGTCGTGATTGAAGGTTTCCGAACGTTCGGAAACGTATTTTTCGCTTTGATTCCTGCGAAAGAGAGAAGGTATGCAAATATAAATAACTGTATATATTATTATTTACTGAGAAAAACAAATCATTCGATAAAGCATATACATAACTCTCCCTACCTCTCATAGTAGGAAAAAAAATATTTTGTGCGCTAAAGTTTGATATACGTTTCATGGTTTCTTCTTCTGTTTATTTCAATTCTTTTGTAAGTTATTTCTTTTTTTCTTTCTTTCTTCGATAATACTCTAACGCTGCAAAGATATAAATATTATCAATACAAAATATTATTTTAATTTTTTTTTCAATAGTTGTAATGACACGAAAGCAAGAAAGAGGATGTGTGAAAAGCCAAAAAAGGCAACCCATAACGCCGTCATTGCGAGCTCCGCGAAGCGCCCGTAAGAGCAGCGTAGCTAATCCCTAACCAAAGAACGCGTTGTCGGAGATTTATTGTTATAAATCGCTTATCCCTGTTTATTAGAGAACCGTCGTGTAGCAAACGGTACGCACGGCGATGCAAGAAGTCGAAACGGGAACTAATCCCCTGTTCGGACGAGGGTCGTTTCAACCGCATTTGCGGTACTTGAACTATTATTCTCTAAATATACAGACAAATATATCGTTTCCCCTTTATTTATAATATCATTGTGGTTGTTATCATAAACAATAGTATGACTGTGATAACCAAGATTTTCGCTTGTTCCTTCAACCGTAACCTCAAAACTGCTTGTCCAAATATTATCTCTTTCGTCTGTAATACTAATATTTACAGGAATTTTTGTATTTGCGGGCGTTGTATTTGAAACAGTAAATGTAATCGTGTAATAATCATAATTCGGAATATGACCTGTCCGACCAATCTGTATGTTTCCTGCCAAAATATTACCATAACTAACTTGCGTGATTGGTGAAAAGCCAGAAATATACGAACTTGTTGTTGAAAAGGTCGCTTTAATTGCATTTGCTGTGCTTGAACCATTATTTTTTAGATATACAGATAAATATATCGTTTCCCCCTTATTTATAATATCATTATGGTTGTTATCATAAACAACAGTATAACTGTGATAACCAAGATTTTCGCTTGTTCCTTCAACCGTAACCTCAAAACTGCTTGTCCAAATATTATCTCTTCTGTCTGTAATACTAATATTTATAGGAATTTTTGTATTTGCGGGCGTTGTATTTGAAACAGTAAATTTGATTGTGTAATAATCATCATAGTTTGTTCGACCAGAACCGTAACCTCGCATTTCTCCTGCTGGGATATCTCCGTAATCAACTTGTGTAGTTGGTGAAAAGCCAGAAGCATACGAACTTGTTGTTGAAAAAGTCGCTTTAACGGCATTTGCTGTGCTTGAACCATTATTCTTTATATACACATACAAATAAACAGTTTCCCCTTTATTTATAATATCATTGTGGTTGTTATCATAAACAACAAAATAACTGTTAAATTTCAATGAAATGCCATCTTGCATATTGCCCTTTTCATCCAATGGATTATTACGTTTGAGATTAAGAAAATCAATTTTTTCGCAAGCAGTAAAAAATAAACTGTAAAGTATTACATAAAATATTATTGTTATTATCTTCATACTCTCAAAAATTTACGGTATAGGTTAATCCTGAAACATGTAGTTGAGGGTGATAATAAAATCCCAGATATTGCTTTTTGTATACTTCGTATGCTTTCATGTTTTTTTTATTTTTAGCGCCTTTGGAAGCAACCCAAATAATATCAGAGAGCCATATAATTCCTCCTGCTATTATAAAAGTATAAAACGCATAATTTGAAAAGTTTGCATTTATATAATGATCGTCCATCTCCTCTTGTGTAGTGGCGTCGTTATATTTTTTGTATTCGCTGTTGGAATAAAATTTCAACCCAATCCCGCTGCCTATCAACATGTATGTTGGAATTGTAATGCCAAGACCCTTTCTTTTTCCAAAACTTACTCGGTGTTGGCCTAAACCCGGAATGAGTAACGATAAAAAGGCATTGGAAGCGCCATGCGTACTCGTTTTTATGAGTTTGTCGTTATCGTAATGTTGTCCGTTAATAACAATTTTGTTCATATCGAACGTGTATTTTCCGTAAGGCGCAGAAGCTAACATACTGTCAATGTCTGTATAGTAAGTGTTGAAATTCTTGTTTTTTGAAAAAATATGTTCGGGTTTTTTCTTTACTACAATTACAAAATGGTTATATTCGACTGTATAATTAAATTCCGCCTTTGCGCTAACAGGGTAACCATTTATAAAACACGGTTCTAACTTTATGCTACTGGACAATTTATCCAATAACGTGTTCAAGTTCTTGTTCTGAATGGAAGTTGTGTAATTTGAAACAATATCAACAATATCACCCAAAGTGTCTATTTCGCAAGCGATACTCACGGTTGTTTTTGCCAAAATTTCAGCGTTGGCAAGCAAATACTTTTTTAATTCACTTTCAATATAATCATCCTTTGCATTATAATCAGCGGATTCAAGCGTTTTATAATCATATTTTTCATACGTTCTTTCAATTAAAAATTGTTGAAAATCTGCAATCTCCTTAATTTTTCCATTAATGAAAGTAGTTTTGTTGTTTGGTCTAATTTCCAGAGCTATGGCGTATTTTTCCTTTGCCTTTTCGTATTGGTTTGTTTTGAAAAGCCGATCAGCTTCCTCGCACAAGATGTTTATGTCAATATCTGCAATTTTATCCGACAATCTTTTCCCCTCTTCGGGTTTTAGCCAAAGAGCCTCGCTATACGCTTGTTTAGATTGTGAATATTGCTTTTTAGAATAAGCGTTTTCGGCATTCTTAATGGCGTCTTGATATTTTTTTTCGCGTTCTGCTTCTTCTTGTAGCCTTGCTTGTTCTTCCGCTGCCAGCCGTGCCTCCTCTGCCAATCGTGCCTCCACTTCTTTATAGTTGTATATATAAAAGCTATAATGAATATTAGCCTCTTTCGCATTTGGATCAGATTTCAACTGCTTTCTAAAATTCACTTCGTACAAAGAATTACGATAAACGCTTTCCAAACCGCGCTTTATTATATCGGTAGGGTATATTCTTTTGTAGCCGCTGCTTATGAGTTCCGATTTTAACTTATTAAGGTGCGTTTCGTCTGCAGTACTGTAAACAATAGCATTATCGTAATCTGGATGCAACAAGAAGTGAAACCAGCCTCTTGCCATATCGTCGTTATTGGGATCCTTATCGAAAGACCAAATAACCTCCTTGCGATCTTTTTCAATATTGGTGGCGGACAATTCCCAATGGCGTTCAGTCAGGTATTCATCAACATAATCCAAATCCTTGCTCAAAAGTTTCAGCAAGTCGTTCAAATTCAGTTGCGCCTTTTTAGTACGGGCGGCTTCTTTGAGTTCATTTTCTTGCTGTTCGCGCTCGTACTGTTCTTGCCGTTTCTTTTGTTCAGCTTGCGTTTTAATGTTTTGTGCATTGCTGTAAGTTGCTGTTAGTAATATCAATAAAACCGCTAAAATATATTTTTCACTACTCTGTATAATAATATTCATAAGGCATTTCTTCTTCCACCGTTGTTTGTGTTGCTGACGCTTCATCATCATATACTTCCATTGTTTCTGTGTAGAGTAACAAATCCTCTAATATTCCCTTGGTAAAGCCAATGTAGAACGAAAGCGAATAATCGTTGTAAATAATTCCAAAACTGAATTTGTCATCTTGATAAGCGGTATATTTACCATTTTTTAATTCCATTTTTACATTATAACGACGTTCTATTTCCGTTTTCAGCGCGTTGGCTATTGAGCCGCCTTTATTTCTCGCATCGCCTGATAAATCAAACTGATATTCGATTGCTGCGATTTTTTCTGCAAATTTATATTTTTTGGTTGTGCCTGTTTCGTATTTGTAACCCCAATAAGTATCGTATGTTGTTACCCTTTCGTAAATTGGGTTTACAAAATGGAACAGCGTTTTACTTATGGAAATGTCATCGGTGATTTCTTGTATATTATAACAATGGGCAATGTATTTGTCGTTTGCATTCACATCATCGCCATAAATTGTGTTATCAACAATGGTTTGTAAAGTTGAGGCAGTATCAAAACCGTCAAAAGAATTATCGCCTGCCTTTTCAAAGAACTTCTTGATAAACGCGCTTGCATCATAGAAATCCGAAATCACATAAGAGAAATTGTCCAAATTTCTTTTGACAAAGTCGAATTGTGGATTGACAAGATATTTTCCCTGTTTATCAATAATTCCCCACTTGTCGGCGTTTTCAACAAAAGCAATATCGTCGAAAAACGAAGTAGCATCGTCAAACTGTGGGTTGATTTGAATTTTCCCTGTTTTATCAATATAGCCATATTTATCATCCTGTTCGATTAGCGCCAAACCGCTATTGAATGAATAGGCGCGGTCAAACTGCGGATTTATTTCAATTTTTCCGTTTTCGGTAATGTAGCCGTATTGTCTCCCAGACTGGATAAGCGCCATGCCTTCTCTGAAAGAACGTGCAAGATCAAATTGCGGATTAATTACATAAGCGCCTTTAGTATCAATAAAACCGACTTGATTTCCGTCAGAAAAAACGGATTTGCCATTTTGAAAAATACCGACGCTCTCGAATTGCAGATTGATTACAATTTTTCCTGTCTTGTCAATAAATCCCCATTTGTCGTCCTGACATACTGCCGCAAATCCTTCAAAAAAGGGAAGGGCAATTTCAAATTGTGGATTGATAACCACTTTTCCTGTTTTGTCGACAAAACCAACTTTTTCGTCAACAGTGATAAACATTGCAAGTCCTTCCGAAAACGAAGCGACATATTTTGCCTGTTTCAGTTGAAACTTTGTTTCGCCCGATTTGTCGATACAGGTTGGGTGTCCGCCATCGGAAACCACGAAAGCCAATCCCTCAGAAAAATTTGTTCCATTTTTGAATTTTGCAGGAATTGCATACTTTCCGTCTTCAGAAATATAACCAACTTTTCCGTTAGACGAAACAACACGCGCCAATCCGTCATAGAAAAATCCTACATCTTGAAATTGTGGGTTAATTTTATATTCGCCTTTTTTATTAATGTAACCCCATTTTTCACCCGATTTCACAGGGATTAATTTCAAACTCGATTTGTTTGAACACGATATGCAGAAAGATAATAAGCTGCATATTACCAATGATTTAATTAATGTTTTCTTATTCATTTTTTTACTATTTATTTTTTTCTTGTTTATCTATTCTATCTATATTCAACTATCAACTGATTTTGTATTTTAATTCATAATCAGCTACGTTGCTTTCCGCTTCTCTTTGAGGCATAATTAACTTGTCTATGATATTGTCAAGTTGTTTTGCGTTTTCAGCAATGTAGTTCTCTACCGACATGTCATCCCTACGGGATTTTTGAATTGAGAACGTGCTATTCTCTACCGACATGTCATCCCTTCGGGATTTTTCTTCGTTCGGACGAGGTTCTACCTCGTTCGCTCTATCCAAGCAGGCTATGCCTGCATTTATTTTTAATACGTTTTCCATTTCAACCCTCAATTCATAATTAATTACGGGATGATAGCGCTGTAAATATCGCTCCAAGGACCTTTTTGTCCGACATTATTTTCCCATCTCAAAGCGAAATAGAGTGTTTTACCTCTTTGTTCACCTTTGAAGACAAGGGTAGCCGGAGTTTTAGTATCGAAGGAGCTATTAGTAAGTTCATCCCAATCGGAAGGATGGGTATTAAGGATAGCCCACCGAATTTCGACGCCGTGGACGCCTGTCGGTTTACCAATCCCTTTTTCATTTTTATCCCGATAATTGATATTGACAGTAGCGGGAATAGAAGTATCCACTGTAGCCTCCGGGACAGTAGTTGGAGGCGTAGGTGGGGTTTTCGTACCCGAAGGATGTTTGGGCAATCCCATACTCACTAAATCTTCATCCGTAACTAAAGGATTTTTTTTGAGATAACCTGTATAAAGGAGTCTGTAGACTTTAATAAAATCCTTTTCAGCTTCCAGTAGCGCGGCAGTTTTCGCGGGTGTTCTTTCGGAAGGATTTCTCCAAGCCTCAAAAGCCACTATAAACTTGTCTCGTTTTATAATGAAATCATTATCAAACCAAACTTTCGCTGCTCCGGAGATACCTAATCTGTCCATGGTACCGGGTGTCATTAAAAAATTGACCGTTATATTTTGTTGGTCATACAATCCTTCGTGGCTACGTTTCAGCCAATCTACGTTTCTTGCCATATTATTTTACTTTAAATTATTTTACTTAAATTACTTTCTTTTTACTGTATTATATTTTGAACTTATTTTTCTATTTTTTGTTTTCTGCGAGTGAAAATGTGTTGTTCTCAACAGAAATTGTGTCGTTTTCAAGTTGTCTGTCGTCGTCCACAAGTCGTCTGTCGTCGTCAACATGGCACTCGTTGTCGTCAACATGGCGCTCGTTGTCGTCAACATGACGCTCGTTGTCGTCAACATGAAGCCCGCTGTCGTCAACAATCTGCTCGTTGGAGACACAAATTCGCTTGATAACGACCTATATATATTTTTTGACGATACAAAGTCAGTTTTAGAGGACTGACATTTATTTGTAGACAGTCCAATATAAAGTATGGAAGTCCCCAAACTGTTATCTGAAGAGCCAAACTGATTTATCGAAGGCATAAAACCATTTTTTGAAAAATCAATCTTTTTTTGAAAATCCAAACGAAAACGCAAAAAACTTACTGTTCCCTGCTGTATATCTTCTTTTCCGTAAGCATAGAATTTTGTTGACATTTTCATATAAACATAGCCGTTTGAAGTGAATGAAAAATGTTTGCTAAACGGAAAAAGAAACTGTAATCTCCTGTCTCTGCAGGATATGTAACTACTTGATTCCTGTGTGTGTGTGTGTGTGTGTGTGTGTGTGTGTGTGTGTGTGTGTGTGTGTGTGTGTGTGTACGCGCGTAAATCCAGCTATAGTTAACCCGCAGCTATCTTCAACCGAAAAAGCAAAAATACAATCAGACGTATTTTTCCCGTCTAATGTAGGAAAGGAAAAGTTAGAGATTTTCCCTTCAAAGTGGCTAAGTATTGTTTGGGTATACATACTCGAAATCTTTAAAATATATTAGTCCTTAAATCCAAAATTAAATTCGCTGCAAAGATACAACATTTTTTAATATAAACAACAATAATCTTATTTTATTGTTCAATGAAGGTGATTTTTTTTCTCCGCGCAGTCTATTCCTTCCCCGTAAACTAAAACATACAGTTAATAAAATGTTGTCTCTGCGGGACTTCGAATATGAATTATGACCCGAAGCGAAGCGGAGAGCAGCGTAGCTAATTAGTGTCTGTCCGAAAACTCATAACTAAAAGAATAAGAGTATTCTATATTAAAAATAGGTAGACGAAAAAAAATAAAATAAAGTTGCAAATTAGCGATAAATTGTTTATCTTTGCACAGTTACGATAAATACGATAGAAACATAAACAAAAAACAAATCAAGATTGGCAATATGAGAAAAAGATTCGACACCCA
>JAIROC010000168.1 GCA_031257735.1 Bacteroidales bacterium
CAGTGTATCGGCGTCTGCAAAAATATGTGCCAGATTAGCTGTTATTTGTTTTGTTTTTGACACAACGGCACGAGGCGCAATGATTAATGGCTCATATTCATTGATTACATTTTGCAAAGACTGAATATCATTATCGTTTAATCCATAATCTCTCAAATTACCTGCATTTGCAAGCGCTTCTTTCAGGATACGACGCGCTATATTTAATGCTTCGGTATCAAGTGCATGATACATCATACTTTTGTTTACTATTGTTTTTGATAACAATATTTTATCATTCAGGTCTGTAGCAAGTACTGAAAGGACATTACCGATTTTCACGGTTTCTGTTACAAGACGAATTTCGGCTTCATTTTTTAGATTACTTGTTCCTCGAAGTGTCTTTTTTTCTTGTTCTTCGGTAACAATTTTAATTTGATTACAGATTTCCTCTAATTCTTTTATCAAATTTTCAAAGACAGGAATACCTGCAAATAGAGCTTGTTGCTCTTTAAGTATTTGTAAAACCAACAAATACATTTTCCACTTAGCGCTTTGTTTATCGGTCATAGTAGTATTATTTTTAATTTTGTAATTCTTTTATTTGAACGGCAAAGATACAAAAAAATTATATATCGACACAAAAAAAGATTATTTTTATCACCCATAATTTTTATTTTATTCACAACAAAAGCTATTGTGCTGATAAACAAGTACTATTGTTTCTAAAATAATCATAACTTTATTATTCGAAAACATTATGTGAACTATCGAAATAACAATTTTATATAGAACTACTATAGCATAACATAAATTTATGATGATTTAATCAGAAGGAATGGTCAACATGTCCGACGAAATGGCAATCGTATTCGATGAAATCGCAATCGTGTCCGATGAAATGGCAATCGTGTCCGACGAAATGGCAATCGTGTCCGACGAAATGGCAATCGTTCCTGACGAAATGGCAATCGTGCCTGACGAAATGGCAATCGTGCCTGACGAAATGACAATCGTGCCTGACGAAATGGCAATCGTAACTGACGAAATGGCAATCGTAACTGACGAAATGGCAATCGTAACTGACGAAATGGCAATCGTAACCGATGAAATCGCTATAGTTTCTGACGAAATTATTTTTTGATTTGAAATAATCGCTTTGATAAATAGATATTTATTGTTCTTTCTTCAGTAATTACCATTCAATAAGGAATAAAAACTGTTGCTGTGAAAATAAGTATCCTTGTATCTGCGAAAAAAATTACCTATCCTCTAATAAAGTGCAAATGACAGAATAATTTCACAATGATTGTTCATTTTAAAATAGCTGTTGTGTATTTTCTATTCCAAAACTTTATAAACGCAATCAAGCACAGTTCCGTCCACCCATTTGACAATGGCGACAACATCTTCTTCTTTCGTACTGACAGGAGGTTTATCAGGTTTTCCGCAGATGTAATCAACTTCTTCTTTCAGTTCCTGCATGGTAACGATGGGAAGCGAACTACCTTTCATAACGTTTAACAAATCGGTTCGCAAAGGATTGATAGCAATTCCCCGTTCGGTAACAACAATATCTATTAATTCACCCGGTCCGCATAAGGTAGTCAATTCGTCAATGATAACAGGAATACGATCTCTAAACAAAGGAACGGGTAAAATAACATTTCGTGCATGTAAACAGTTTTGCCAGCCACCTATACCGTGTAATAACAGTCCGTCGGAATGAGTTACTACATTACCGTTAAAATTAGTATCCAATTCGGTAGCGCCCAAGATGACAATGTCGGTAAGGCTGGTATAATTTCCTTTGCTGTGATAATTGTATGCCTGAAGAACAGATAAATCAATGTGATTTCTATTTTCTTTCACCGAACGCACCGCTTCAAGGTCAAAGGCTTGTGCATCCAAAATATAATCCATCACGTCTTCTTCCAACATATTGACTAAATACTGCGTGCTGCCCCCAAAACCAAAACGCGCTTTCCATTTATTGTTTTTCAATTGTTCGTGAAAATGTAATCCTACGGATAAAGAAGTTCCCCCCGCGCCTGTCTGTATTCCGACGCCATCTTTCAAAAGCCCTGCTTCCGCACAAAATTGTGCCGTCCACTCCGCCAACAACAAACGATCGGGAGACTTGGTTACCTGTGTCGTTCCCGAGACAATCTTCTCTGGAATACCAATTTTATCCACCACTACCACATAATCCACATAATTTCCCTGTATTTGAAACGGCATACAGGGAAATGGAATTAAATTATCTGTAACGACAATCACCTTTTCGGCATAAAGCATATCCACTAAAGAATATCCCAATATGCCACATGCCGATGCTCCTTCTGTTGCTGTTGCATTGCCAAAGGCATCGGCAGTGGGCGCGGCGATTATGGCAATGTCAATCTTTAGTTCGCCATCCTGTATCGCCTGAACGCGACCGCCGTGAGAACGTAACACTGCACATCCTTTCATCCCTCCATAAGACGTAAAACGTCCTAAGGGTCCGTTCATGGAACCTTCTATACGATTAATTGTTCCGTCTTCCAGATACTTTATCAAGGGTTCATTGCAAGGAAAAGAAGCCGTTGGCGCCCATATCAAATCTTTAATCCCTTTATCGTGTGCAATGTCAAAAATAATATTGCTTACCAAATCTCCATCTCGGAGATGATGATGCGTACTTATTGTCATTCCATTTTTAAGTCCACATTTCATCAAAGCTTCTTCCAATGAAGCTGCTACTTTATTCCCGTCATCGGGATAATCTATGCAGGTTGGGATAAAAGGCGCTGCTTTTTTGCCTGTAGGACGATGTTTTTTTAAGCCCTGATAAGGTATTACTTCCTGTCCGTTTACGAGGGTCGGAACTTTTCTGCCTGCCGCGTTTACGACAAATTGATCACATTTCTTCATTTATGTTTATGCTATTTGATTAGAAAATTGTTTGTAACAAAGGGTTGATTATTATTTTTCCAAAAATTCTTCTCTCCATTTTTCATTTAATATTCCCAAGGATATGGCAAGATTGATTGTCTTTTCGGCACGTTTAACGACAGGTGCATCAATCATTTTTGAGCCAAGCGATACAACGCCCAATCCTTTTTCGGTTGCAAGCATAAAAGCATTGACAATTTTCTTTGCTTTTTCGATTTCGTTGTCATCAGGAGAAAAATATTTTTGAATAATTTTGATTTGACGCGGATGAATACATCCCATTCCATCAAATCCTAAAGATTTCGACATTTTCACATTGCTAATAAGTCCTTCCACGTCGGAAACATCGGAAAATACGGAATCTATCGGTTGTATTCCTGCTGCTCTACAGGCATTTACAATCATGGAACGGGCAAAAAATGTTTCCGTAGCTTCTTTTGTTCGTGTTGTTCCCAAATCAGCCGTATAGTCTTCCAAGCCGATAGTCAAAGCCACAACATTGTTTGCAGACGTAGCGATTTCCAATGCTTTTAACACACCCATAGCGCTTTCTATAATCGGCATCAGCCATATATTATATGTGATATTGTGTTGTTTTTTCAGTTCATCAATACGATTATTTAATTGATGTATTTGACTTGCAGATTCACATTTGGGAACTAACAACAGATTTACATAATGAGGAATAACATAATCCAAATCTTCTATTCCTTTGGGAATTTGGTTGATACGCACCATTCGTTCCGCACCGTAAAAATTAATCCCGCGTAAAGCATTGCGAACCATAAAACGTGCTTCAAATTTTTTATCAAAAGCAACTGCATCTTCCAAGTCCAAAATAATACCATTAGGTTTGTGAAGCCCTGCATTCAGCATCATTCCCGGTGAATTTCCCGGCAAATACAATCGTGAAAATCTGTTTATTTCTCTTTTTGTAGTATATTCATTTTCCGACAGAAAAGGAAGCAGATATTCTTTGTTTGTATCAATAACTTTTTTGATAGCCGCCTCCATACGCGCCGCAATTACCAACGACAAAGCTCCACTGTCTTCAATATCAACGACAGCATCTTTTATATCGTAGAAAGATAAAATATTTTCGACTTCTTTAATAATTTGCTTCCCGTAGAGAACTTTAACCTTGCTTGTCAGATTAATAATAATTCCTCCTGTTTGTTTAAGTTCCAATCGAATATAACAATCAGAACGAATGCCTTTTCCTTTGTTGCCTGTTTCGACAATTTGATACATATTCACTATTGTATTTAAAAAATTATGACAGTCGCAAAATTACATTTTTTTCCAATAGCATGATGATAAATACAACAAAACACTAACAAACCAAACAATACAATCTTTCCGCTACGCAATAATTTTTCAAAAACGATTGAATAAAAGGTGTATCTTTCTTCTATAAATTTTGGATTACCTCACTGTATTCGCAATGAAGTACAGGAAAATGAAATGCATAACAGTAGTCAACTTGAAAATTGTATCCATTAATATTGACTACTCCATCCCTGCCCCCAAAAAAAATATTTTTTTTATTCTCTCTCTATAAAAAAAAAAAATTAGTACCTTTGTTACACGGTTCTAATATAAAGTAAAAATTAAAATCATGTTGAAAATCATAACATTATTAATGCAATTATTTCGCTACTTGATGGGAGAAATTGTTATATGGCGGACAAAAGTCAGTCATATAGTCATTATTATGTGTTTATTGCTTTCTTACATTTTGAATGTGCCGAAATATATTATCATCGCGAATATTTGGAGGACAGAATTCGGCTGAATAAGTCTGCATTACGTTCGCTTTGCGTAATGTGGACGTGATAAACAATAAGCGGTAGAAGCAGGGATTGGTATTGTAATTTTTGTAGAGACACTTTACCAGCCCTGCCAATTCGCCGCTCAGAAGTTAAGATACAAGTCCTGTATCTTGTAAAAAAAGATATAGTGAGATATACCTTTTTTTCAAAGTTTGCAAAGGTACATTTTTTTTGTATATGCAGCGCGAAATTTTTTTTGAGAAAGGTATCTTTTCTATCAAGGCAGCCTAATGGGTTCGGGTTAAGTGAACCAAGTGATTCTGTTTTCATAAGGGAAACGGGTTGTGACCCTCATTCAGAAATGAATGAGTTTAAGTTTAATTTTTTACGGCTGTTAAGGACAGCCTGTCTGTCCCTGATAAAATAGAAAAAGGGGGCAGCGAACATAAACAAATGAAGAAAATAATTTTGGGCTTATTAGCCCTTGTAATAATAGGAAGTGCAGTGTTTTTTGCTTGCAAGAAAGAAACAGATACTAAAAGGAAAGAATATAAAGAATCCATTCAACTGAATGACCCTATTCAAAAAGAAGGAGAATTGATTGGTTGGGAAGTTATTACAGTAGCAAACTTTACCACAGAAGCGCCTGATTGTGAAAATCCAGATGGAGAAGGCTGTGCAGCAGAAGTTACTATTACATATATTTGTGCAGCATGTCAATATCCGGGTTTTATACCACCACTAGGCGCAAGACCTATTTATGAGGAATTAGTAAATTTAGGAAATGATGAGAGTGAGGATGAAAGAAGAAATAGAATTATTGGACATCAAGAGGTATTTAATCAAATAATGCCCCCCGAATTAATAGGCGGTGTTATAGAGGGGATATATACAATATCCTCCGTAACATATCAAGGACCAAATGATCATCTTTATGGTCGCTATCTTATTCAATTCAATGAAACTAATACAAATGAAATTCTAACTATTCTTCCTGTTAAAGCAATAATTGAATACGATTAAATTTGTAATTAAGGATTGGACTTATGTCCAATCCTTAATTATCATTCAAACATATAATTAATTATCAATATGAAATATATATTTTATTTATCAGTCACATGTATTCTTTTAAGCAGTTCCAGCTGTAAAATGACGGAACTGGTCAAAAGAAAAGAGATAACCTATAAAACGGGATTTGCACACAGAGGCATAAGCGGTGTTTTTTTTAATAAGGAAGACTCGACGGAATATGTTTATTTTGCAGCTTTTCTTCAACCCAAAAAACTTTCATTCTTTCCTGTTCTTGATGAAGAAACACCTAAAATAGAAATTCCGCTTGATTCCATCATGGACTGGAGAACTGTAAAAGGGATTGCTATTAAAAATTTGGATACAATTATTCTGGTTAATTCATCAAGTATGTACTCTGCACGAAGCAAGATTACCTTTATTGATAGAAAAGGACATTGTTGGGAAAACTTGCATCTTGATGAAATGATACTTGCAGATGAAAACAAGTTTAAATATTCTTATTTTCTACCTTGCGATATTCCACTCAATTTTTTAGACAATGATATTGTTTTTTTTAATGCCAATAAATCATATAGAGAAGGGGATAGCGTCCCCAAAGATAATAAAGATTATCTTAAATATATCATCCCTTTAAGTCGACAGTCTAGTATTTTAATGAAGTTTAATACTAATACACATCAGTACCAACAAATATTATCCAATATTTGGAATATAGAATGTCCCGATACTAATTTATATATTGTGGGATTTCAATTTTCATTGGAAAATAATATTTTATTTATTTATTCGCAGACAGGAAATAAACTCTATTTGTTGGATAAGGAAACGTTTGAAATAAATAAGGAAATAGAAATAAAATCACCTTATACAGGCATCGGTAAAGCGGCATGTTCTCTGGAAGACAGATATGAGTCTTATTATAATGATAATTATGGACGTTTACGATGGATTACTTACGATGAATATAATGAATTATATTATGTTGCCTTTACACATGAAGTTAAAGATGTAAAAGACTATTCTATGAATTTTGAACATACAGCTTCTTTTTCTATTCAAATATATAATAAAGTGTTTAAACAATTGGCAGAGCAGGTTTTTGATGGAAAAAAATACAATCCGAAACATTGCATAGTTACTTCAAAGGGTATGCTTATTGGACACAGTTCTGCAACAAAAGATTATAGTCCTTATGAAATAAAATATGATTTATATGAAATTAAAAAGTAAAATATACTTGTGTGTATTAGGTTTATTGTTTTTTACAAGTTGTCGAGGACAAAACAAAACTGAAAACAAGAGCGAAAATAATACAACAATAGCAACTGATTATGAAAAACCGAAAAACTATCTGTTGATTTTATCGGACAGTCTTTCTTTGGAAAATTACGATGCGATTATATTTTTATCTGAGAAGGGGGGGTGTCCTACTTGTAATAAAGTTTTTTCAGATTTTATACAGCAGAGCCTTTTAAATCAAGATAATATTTTAATTATTGTCAACGCAAAGGGAGAAAAAATAGATATTTATCCTTATTTATCCGATGCTGTGTCTAATGTTATTACTGATTATACAAACGATTTTTATCGTTTAAACCTGATACGGGGTTCAGGAATAATATTGTTGAAAGAGAATGATATAAGTGAAGTACATTCGATAAATATCAATGAAATAAATAAACAATTGGGACTAATAAGAGATTTACAACAAACAAAATAATGTAAATGAATTTTCGAAAAAAAACAAACCAACAAATATTTTTTGACAGAATATTTTTAATGGCTATAAGGAACAGCCTGTCTGTCCCTGATAAAATAGAAAAAGGGGGCAGCGAACATAAACAAATGAAGAAAATAATTTTGGGCTTATTAGCCCTTGTAATAATAGGAAGTGCAGTGTTTTTTGCCTGTAAAAAGGAAAGTGATGTAATTGAGAAACAAGATATATTAGTTATTAAACAACAGAAAGCACCTGTTCCCGGAGATGGAGCAAATGGTTTTTGTGTTTGGTGGACAGATAAAAAAGGGGATAAACATGCAGCTTATGCAGAATGGGAAGGAAAAGGTCATGTCGCACGAGAAGACAGAGATCATAAATTTGATGCTGACGTTAAATGTTTTGGTAGTGGCTTATGTAAATTCAAAGCCGGCATAACATCTGTTGCTATAGATCTAAATGAAAATAATTTTTCTCTCATTTATCTGAATGACAAAGGAAATTATTTTATTGAAGTATCTGTAAACGAAAATATTCTTCGTGAAGAATTCTTTGAAATAGAAGAAGAAGAAAAATATATTGATGATTTCGGTAATACATTCAAAATATCTCAAGGAAAATACCCATTTGATGAAACTATAGGTAAACAAGGTGGATATATCCTGCCGATTGAAGTTCAAATAGAGAATTTTCAATAATGTATAAATCAAAGGTCGAGATGAATTATTGCATTTCGACCTTTTTAATAAAATCGAAAATAAAAAAAATGAAAAAAATAAAATTAATACTGTTTATTATTGTTAGCCAATTATTATTGGTTGCTTGTACAAGTTTTGGATTTATTTCTCAGAGAAGTGAATATTTTGAGACAAAGCACGGCGGTTATTCGCTTTTATCTGACAGTGAAAAAACAAATATTGTTTTTCTTATGGCAGAAGACACATTGCCGATTTTTTTTGATTCAACAAAATTTTATGCTATTTCTGCTTTACATCTAAAAGATTATTTATCAAAGTATGACAGTTGTTTGATATATATATGGAATGATCTTTGCGGCGCTTCGCTTTGTTTTTCTCCACTTGTTTATCAACAATACTGTAATATTCATGGATACAAATTTGTTTTTATACCCAGAGGTTATTATTACGTGCAATTTGTACAAAACTTTAATACAAATGTAGATTACCCTTATTTTTGTATAAATTCTTTTTACTATAAAAAAGCAAATACTCGTAATTATTTGTATGCTTTTGAAAAGGATTTATTTGGGAAAAAGGAGTTTGGTAATCTTAAATATACTGATAAATGGGCTCGTTTGTGGATATATAAAGAGGGGAAGTTTTATGAAGCAAGTAAACAATTAATCATGGACTTTAACGAATTAGAATCTATTGCGAATAATACAAAAACAATAAAAACAAATAGAACAATTATAAAATCATGGAAATGGGAAAAAGAATCTGTAATTAAATAATAATGTAATTGATTTCTTTAATGGCAGATAAAGAAAATCGAATGAAATTGGAATGTTTTCTTATGGATGACAGTACATCTATTATTCGACCTAAACCATGGCATAACCTCTGTGAGTCAAATTTAAGTGAAATAGATTTTAATAAAATAGATAAATGTAATTGAGGTGAAAAAAAGTGTTTATATTTTTGTGTACTGTGTGTGTTGTTTTGTTCCTGTAAAACTCTATGATTATTTGTAGAATTTTTCAGGCAACTTCCATGTGCTGTCAAAACTTGTACGCAATAATTTTTCAAAAACGATTGAATAAAAGGTGTATCTTTGCACAATAGTTTTTAAAATCAAAAATGGATTATCATTCAAAACATAAAGTTGCAGTTATAGGAGGTGGAAGTTGGGCTACCGCAATCATAAAAATTCTAACAACGAATTTATCAACCGTTTATTGGTGGGTGAGAGAGCCTGAAATAGAAGACGGCATAAAAACAAATGGTCGAAATCCGCTCTATTTAAGTTCCGTATTGCTAAATAATAAACATATACGTATCTCTACTAACCTCAAACACATCATTGAAAAAGCGGATACATTAATATTGGTAACTCCTTCCGCATTTGTTTATTCAACGCTGTCTGTTGTGGCAAAGAAAAATCTACAGAAAAAACATATTGTCTCCGCAATAAAGGGAATTGTCCCAGAACGTATGGAAACAATATCTTCTTTTATCACACAATATTTTGGCATTTCCAATGAACAGTTTTGTATTATAAGCGGTCCCTCACATGCAGAAGAAATCGCCTCCGAAAAATTAACCTGTCTTACTTCAGCTTCTATTAATGTAGAATTTGCTCAATATGTCGCATCAATTTTCACAACAAATTATGTGAGCGTACATACTTCTTCCGACATGCAAGGTATTGAATTTTCTATTGTTTTAAAAAATATTTATGCGTTGGCAGGGGGACTATTAAAAGGTACAGACGTTGGAGATAATCTATTAGCCGTATTCAACACCAATTGCATGAACGAAATGGTTCACTTTATCGAAACAGTATTTCCTGATACTAACCGAAACGTATTTACGGCCCCCTATTTAGGTGATTTCTTAGTTACTGCATATTCGCAATACAGTCGTAATCGTTCTTTTGGCATGATGATTGGCAAAGGATATTCTGTTCGTACTGCCCAATTAGAAATGAAAATGGTTGCAGAAGGTTTTCACGCTGTCCGTTGTATACATGAGTTAAATATTGATTACAAAGTAAATATTCCCATCATCGAAGCCGTATACCGAATTTTATATGAAAATGCATCCCTGAAATTCGAAATGCAGAAACTGTTGAAACTAATGAAATAAATAGCAAATTTATAAAATGTCTTTATCTCCCGTATTTCTTCAGAAGAAAATTACATACACAGTATACAAAGAATTATTTGTACATTTGCAAAATAATTACAGAATGAAAAAATAGCATGTCTATATATAAATCATCATGAAATATTCTCTTGAGAAATAAATTATTAATCCGTTTAAAATCGAATGAATGATGGACTTACTTCAAAAAAATGATACAATCAGAATAATAGCTCCTGCACGTAAAATCCTTATAGAAGAATTGAAATATAGCGTACAGTTATTGAAAAATTTGGATTATCATGTTGAATTTGGAAAGAATTTATTCGGTCAATATTATCAATTTTCAGGAACGGACAAAGAAAGAATTTTGGATTTTCAAGAAGCGCTTGATGATAAAAAAGTAAAAGCTATTTGGTGTGCCAAAGGTGGTTATGGAAGTATTCGTGTGATAGACCATTTGGATTTTTCTACTTTTGCTCTTCATCCCAAATGGATATGTGGTTACAGTGATATGACCGTTTTTCATGTCTGTATAAATACGGTAATTCATTGTCCATCCATACACGCAACCATGCCCGGTTCTATTCAGGGAGGCGAAATGGATATAAATTCATTTAATACCTTGATGGAAATACTTCAAAAAGGAAAAATCTCCTATTCTATTCCTGCACATCCTCTCAACAGAAAAGGAAAGACAACAGGAATATTATGTGGTGGTAATCTTTCTGTTTTGTATGCTCTTAATGGTTCTGTTACAGAATTGCAAACAGAAAATAAAATCCTTTTCATAGAAGATTTGGATGAATACCTGTATCATATCGACAGAATGATGATTTGTTTGAAACGCGCAGGAAAACTGAATAAACTTGCAGCCTTAATTGTTGGAGGAATGACTGACATGCACGATAATATTGTTCCTTACGGAAAAACGGCAGAAGAAATTATTATGGAACATGTTTCTGAATATGATTATCCTGTTTGTTTTGGGTTTCCTGCGGGACATATTCCTGATAACAGAGCTTTAATCATGGGGGGATATGGAAAATTGGATGTAAACAGTGAAAATGTAACTCTTCAAATGACAGCAATATGAACAGTTATGCACAAAGAAAAAAAGAAAATATTCCTTTGCAGCGATATCTCTTACTTATTATTTTTGTCTGCTGCATAATCAAGATATGGAATACGGAACAGACAGGAAATGAATTATGGATAGATAACTGTTTCCCCTTTCTGTATGTAAAATCATGGGTATATAAATTGATCACCTGTATTCTTTTTAGTATGAATGTTTTTTTCATAACACTGTTCTTACGTCGGTTGTTATTGACAGGTCGTAACAATCATTCTGTTTCGTTTTTATATATGCTATTTTGTTTTGTATTTCCACAAACACTGACTTTATGGAGCATGACTGTTGGAGTATCCTTTATTATAGGGATGTTTTTATCATTGTTTGATTTAAATGAAACAAATGCAAAGTCAAAAACTTTTATGTATGGAATATTGTGCGGATTGTTGTCATTGATATATTTGCCTTGCGTACTCTTTCTTTCTTTTTTATATGTCGTAATTATAAGGGAAAAGTTATATCGTTTTCGATTATTTGTTTTACCTGTTGCAGGTCTGATACTTGTTTATCTTTATTTGGTTTCAGGCTTTTATTTGTTTGACAGAATGGATATGATGTGCGATTTTCAAACAATTACTCAATCGAAAATCGATATTTCGTTCGAAAACATGTTCAATTTTTTAACTTCAATAGATGTTTTCTTTTTGTTGATAATAACAATATTACTTGGTTTATTGGCTTTTTTCGGCATATTACTTAGAGCGGGAACTGAGGTTATTTATAAACGAAAAAAATATTATCTCTTAGTCATTCTTTTGTTATTTCAGAGTGTATTTACGTTGTTTTTTCATATACCCTATTCAATCATGGCGCAAGTATCAATAATTTTATTATCTATTTTGATTTGTATGTCTATGTTGTATACAAAAAAGAAGACGTTATACATGATATTTTATCTTATTTTATTTGGGATTTCATTTTTCATTCATTTTTTGTAGTCATGTTGAAAAAATACTATACAGCAGGAAGATTGGAAGCAGGTTGTGATGAAGCAGGTAGAGGTTCTTTAGCAGGAGCTGTATTTGCCGCAGCTGTGATACTTCCAACTAACTATTCAAATAATGCCATCAACGATAGCAAAGTAATAACTGAAAAACAACGACAAGAACTGAAAACAATAATAGAAACAAATGCTTTGGCTTGGGCTGTTGCAAAAATTGATGCAGACGAAATTGACAGGGTAAATATCTTAAAGGCTTCTTTTATGGCAATGAATATGGCTGTAAAACAATTGAAAATACAGCCCGACTGCCTCCTCATTGATGGAAATCGTTTTATCAATCAAACAAACATTCCTCATATATGTATCATAAAAGGAGATGCTACCTATTTGTCCATCGCTGCTGCTTCCATATTGGCAAAAACATACAGAGATGATTATATGAAACAACTTTCATCTCAATTTCCTCATTATGGCTGGGATAAAAATAAGGGATATCCAACCGAAGAACACAGAAAAGCAATTCTGCGTTACGGAATAACTGTATATCACCGTAAATCCTTTGCCTTGTTTCAACCTCAATTAAAATTAGACTTATAATATGCTTATACAATGAAAATATATAAGCGAATTTTCCTGTTTGTAATCATTATTGTACTGTCATTGTTTCTGTATCGTCTTTACAGTTACCTGTCAGCGCCGCAAATGACCTTGTTTTCGGCTATGCCTCATAATGCAGCATTGGTAATCAAGTCTGAAAAAACAAAATATATTCTGGATTTTAATCGAGAGCATAAACATTTTTTTTCCATGCTGTCTATTTCTCAAGAAAAAGAAACAAATTCTTTGCTCAATACGGTATTATCAAAGGATAAATATCAAAAAATCTTACAAAACACAACTTTCTATGTTTCCCTGCATACGAAGGACGAAAGTAATGAAGAACTATTATTTGCATTGGAAACATCAAGATACTATAATAAGGCATTATTGGATTTTTTGGATTTGATACGCAGTGATTTTAAGGAAAAGACCTTTTCGTATAAGGAAAAACCCATTTATGCTTTGCAGATAGATAATAAATTATTGTATATGTATCATCAAAATGGGTTGATACTGATGACTTACAGTGAAACTTTGATACGACATGTGATAAATAAAGTTGTTGCAAAAAATGATGCTCAAAAAAATCTTGTAAATTCGTTTCCGACTAATAGAAATGAAAATGCCACGATGTATTTATATGTTTATTACCGATATTTTATTCCTTATCTGAAACAAAAAATTCGTGAAACGGGAGGCGATATGCTGGTAACAGATATGTTTGCATCATTTCAATACTCTATTTTTGATTTGTCTGTCAATGATAGGGATGTTTTTTTGTCGGGATATACGTCTGTGGATACTTCTTTGAAGGGGAAATCAATATTGTTTACGCATCAGAACAATGAATTGGATTTTTTCAATCTTTTACCCGTCAATGCAAACCGTATTTTCTCAATAAAAGCAAACAAAACAGATGATTTCATGAGAATAAAACCCCTTATTCAATCGGCGGATGATGTTTTTTCATGGACATATCCATCGCGTATTGTTACCTTTGAAATAGAAAATGATACTGCCATAGATAAACTTTTATTGATAAAATCTGAAAACATTTCTGAAACTTCATTTCATCTGTATCATTCAGTATTAAGTTCATTTGCTGACAATCATTATATATTGGATACTACACAAGTGGGGTCTATAATGATTGGTCATATCAAAATGGCAAATTTTGTTTTTGCACGATTGGGTATAAGTAATCATTTACGTCAATTGGATTATTATGCAATAATAGATGACTGTATTCTGTTCGCAAACAAAAAGGAATGCCTCTTAAACTGTATTGACGCCTTGAAAAATCGCAGAACATTAAAAACTTCTACTTCCTGCCAAAGCTTGGATAATTATTTTCCTCCCAAAGCTAATTTGTTTTATTACTATAATTTCATGGATAGAACACAATCAAATATAGAAAATACCTGTCTTCAATATTACAGAAACAATATTCAACTCATGCGTGTACAATTTCACGCACAGTCGGATACAATTTTATTCTCAAATATTGTATTTCGTATGCAATAAAAAAATACTTTTGCACAAAATAAAAAATATGTCAGGAATATTGTTCGATAAAATCATATTTGGACCTGTCAACAGTCGTCGGTTGGGGAAATCATTAGGAATAAACTTATTGCCAGAGAATTTAAAAGTATGTTCGATGAACTGCATTTATTGTGAATGCGGTTGGGGAAAGTATATAGAAAATTTCTCTTCTAAACTATTACCATATAAAGATATTACTCCCGTTTTGAGAGAACGTTTTCAACAATTGCACCAAAATCAAGTGCAAATTGATAGCATCACCTATTCAGGAAACGGTGAACCAACAATGCATCCTCATTTCGCTAAAATCAATAAAGTAATTATCCAGCTAAGAGATATTTATTTCCCAAAAACAATTATTACCTGTCTATCTAATTCAACGCAATTCTATAAAAGAACAATTATGCCTGCACTAAAATCGATAGATAATCCTTTGATGAAATTGGATGCAGGGACACAAGCTACTTTTTATTTGATTAATAAACCATTTCAGAAGTTATCTTTGGATAAGGTCTGTGAAAATCTGCGATACTTTGACGGTGAATTGTCTATACAAACATTATTTCTACGCGGTAAATTGAATAATGGAAAAATTGTTGATAATACATCGGAAGAAGAAGTGGATGCTTGGCTGAAACGTATAAAAGATATCAATCCGCGTAAGGTGATTTTGTATTCAATCGACAGAGAAACTCCCGCTAAATATCTGGAAAAAATTGACGAAAATACTTTAAACAAAATAGCCTTACAAGTACGGTCTCTCGGCATACAAGCAGAAGTTTATTAAAAGAGTTATGGGTTATGAGTTATGAATTATGGG
>JAIROC010000247.1 GCA_031257735.1 Bacteroidales bacterium
CCATCTTCGCAACATTGGGAATTTTGTGGACAACCGTGTGCTCCATAACTTTCTCCATTGCCACCAGTGCCGTGAGAACAACATATTTCATCTTCTGAAATACAAATTCCATCACAACATTGCTGACCGTTTTCACAAGTATCTCCTTCATCACAACATATTGTTCCGGCAGGATAACATTCGCCATTGCAAGTAACACTGCAATCTTTACATTCCCCATCAACACAGGTTAATCCTTCAGCACACGGTTCCTCACCGCCACAACCCGTTGTTTCGGCAATGATTTGAGGAAAATCAGGTGAGATTGCAAAAAGTATTAAACCAATACCAAAATAAATTAATGAAGCTATTAAATAACGGTGAGAAAATGTGATTACTTTTATTATATTGGTCATTGTATTTACTCCTTTGTAGTTGAAGTGTAAAGATAAAATTGTCGAGAGAGTCTTAACTCTTTTTATAATAGTGATTCAAAAAATATCCTAAAACGATACAAAAAATCCCGATGATAACTAAAAAAACTCGTACCCCCAAACCGGAAAAAAATTTAGAAAACAGAGAAGGTGCAACTTGTTTTTTATCAGAATCCAAAACCAAATGATAAAATGTATCTAAGTCGTTGATACTTAGTTTCGTATTTTTACGAAGAACACAACCTTGAGAATTTTCTAAATTCTTTCCATCAAAGATACGAACATTTTGCGGTGATACAAATTCAAAATCAGATGGAAGATTCTTAGGTTCAAAAAAAGTAACTTCACATTCTACAACTTGTACTTGTTGGCGAACGAGCACACCATTTTTATTAAAATCAGGTCCTACTTCCATAACCCTTTTCGGAAAAAATTTGTTATTGTCGAGAGAATAATAATCGAATATGTATGTGTAAGTTGCAGTGGTTCCTTCACCCACAATAATTTTTCGCGGCAAATATCCATGACTAGAATTTAACAATAATTGACGAAGTGGTGTTTTACCTTTAATCGAAATTTTGATCAAATTATTCTCTTGCTGCTCAAATAAGGTACGGATTTCGTTTTTGTACATATCGTCCTTGAAATAGTCTACAAGAGATTGAAAATAAATATAGGATATTGGTGTCAGATGTAAAGATTCTCTCGGATTCTCTATCTGTTCCATTCGTGCGATACTGCCTTGAGAAATAGCATAATTAATGGATATTGCCATTTGTTTGTTAGTTAAAAAACAATAATCAAATTCAAGATAATAAGACTGTCTGTTCATATTATTGTTTCCAATATCATTAATTGTAACTTCTCTGATGTTCAATAATTCATTCGTTCCATCTTTATTCCAAGTAGCATCATATTCACCAAGTAACACTGTTGCTCCATATTGTTCTGCCTCATCAGCAGTTGTTGCATAACCATACCGAATACGATACTTACATCGAAACTTTTCAGTTAATAAAGGATTTAAAGACCAGGAAGAAAGAATGGGGGACTTCATCTCCCAGCCGTCATTTTGTATTGCCTCATTACTCTGTACACAATAACAACATTGTACGAAAATTACAATAAAAAAATAAACTATCAAAGTAATTATGTTGTACTTCATTCAGTGTATTCCTTGTTAGTTTTCAAGACAATTTGAAACACTACTCATATTATAATTGTAACATACGGCAACACGTCGAATTCCGAGAGTTAAACGATTACAACAACCATTTCCAGAACAATTTACATCCAAATCTACTTGATAAATATATTCAGTATGACATGCAGGCAATGTTACCCCTTTGTTATTTTTGAGTCTGCACTTTTTACATTTATCTTTTTTTGATGAAGTTTCGACACAAGTTCCTAATTTAATTGGTTTATAGGTAACGAATCTTCTCGCAGTACGATTTCCATCATCATCAAAAAAACCATTGCCACTTTCATTACGGCACAAAAACTCCGTACACACATATTGGAGGTTTTGGCACTTTCCACAAATAGTATAAGTTTCACTGGGAGCGGGAATTTTTTTGCCTGTAGGTTGTCCCAGCCAATTAGTTTCATCCACCTTGATATTTCCGCTCGGTCCTCCTTCTTTGCATCCAGATTTTCCACATTTTGGTTCATCTTCGGAATCAGCCACATAAGATTCTCCTATAACCAGTAAAAAGGTGGAAATAAAAATACTAAACAATATTGTTAATAATAGTGTTAAACAAAATTTAGTTGTATTTATTTTTTGCATGATATCACCTTTCATATTGACATGTTTATAATGTTAGAGAGCAATTAACAATTGAATCAGGTTCTGATGAACACGAAGGCTATACTTCGTATTCTTGAGTTTTTATTTTTGATACGATTACGAGATATACCGGATTTTCAGAAACGAAACGCATCCTGTGTTTTCCTACAAAACCAAATTTTAAGGAGTAGCAAGTGTATAACGTGATTAGTCGCGATTCCAACTTGATTTTATCATTAAATTGGGCTGTCCAGAAAAAAGTTTGTCAATTTTAATCAATCGGCTAGACCATTTCGACGATAAAACCTTATTCCGAATACCAACATGCAGGCTTCTACCCGATTGACCGTTTTCTGTCAATAGAGGTACCCCAAAAACTTGGTAAACAGGTTTTCCACTAATCTTTTTCGTGCATCAAACATTTAAAGGTAAATATATCAGGAAATTTAAATCGGTCAACAGGGGGGACAAAAAATTGGCAATTTGCGGTGATTACCCCTTAACTGCCCTTGCCTAAAAATAAACTAACATCATATCCTTGTTTTTCAAGGGTTTATTATTTTTAGGTACTTTGTTTTTTGGACATAAATGCCCAAACATTCATCATCGTTTTTCAATCATAAAACCGATTTTGATAAAGTTAAAAACAGCAAATTCGTTTTATAACGTATTTTCCGATGGAACACAAGATTAAATGCCTATATTATAACGTACAATGTCGTTTTTCAAAAAGTTTACGCAAAATGGCAGAATCAATGAGGAAATGACTGTTAGTAACTCGTGTGACTAAATTTCAAGGATAGTTACGATTGTAAGTTACTTGTTCGTTTTTGTCAATTGTTTTTTTGAGTTTTTACAAATATTTATTGGGCATCTCTCATAATTCCATTTTTTATTTTCAACGAATTAGTTAACGACGGGGGGTACCCCGTGTTTGGGGGTTAAACCTAACAACGCGGGGCAAGCCCACGCCGTTAACTTTCGGTAAATTCTGAATTATTAGAGATTTCCGATTATCATTACGATAATCGGTATAAATAAAATAGACAGTTACGTTTCTTCATCGTCTTCATTTTTTATTCTTTTATTACGTTCGTCCATTTCGATAATTTTTTCAAGAGCCAGTACGGAAATCGGTACGAATAATAACAATCCGCAAAGATAAAACGGAAATTTGAACAGCATAAAGAAATCATTTTTGGAACGTTTGGGCGGTGTTATCCAATATGGAATACGATAAGGTGAGGGATTACGTTGAAGCCGCATAAGCCAATCAATGAGCGGCGTTTCCAAAAGAGCGTAACGCCATGCTTCATGTCCTTTCGTCTCGAATGTTGTCATGTAAGCGTCGCCGCCTTTGTTATGAATTTGTTCGATTTCTTCCTTAACACGGGAATGAACGATACCGCTGTCACCGGCATTATTGAATGTCCAAACGGTTGTCCCGTAATTGACGGTAAATTTGTACACATTTTTATGCGGATTACAGGAAACAGGAATCAAAGCGGCAAAACGTCCTGGATATTCACGTCCCATTGACCAGACACCGTAACCGCCCGAACTAAAACCAAAAACACTAATGGCTTGTTCATCAACCGGATAATTCCGAATCACATCGTCAAGAATTTCCATCGCAATCGTCATCGGCGCATCGCCTTTACCTTCTTTGGTTGTTGAACGATCCCAAAGCCGGTTCTCGGCGGGACATTGTGTTGCAAGAATAAAAAAGTCGCGTTGTTTGTGACCATTGATGAACGGAATAAGCGGTTCCATGTGGGATAATTGTGAGACGTTATTATTGCCGCTTTCACCGACACCGTGAAGCCAGATTAACAGCGGATATTTTTTGCCTTCTTCAAGATTTTGCGGAACACGAAGCCGGTATTTCATCGTTACGTTTTTATATTTACCGCCGGAATAGTTGTAGGACAACGGCGTAAATCTATTGAGAACTTCATCGGGAACGTTCCAAAGCCAACCTTTAATTCTGCTTCGTGTCGGCTTGTCCGCCGCTTTCTTTTCGTAACGTTCAACAAAATAATCGTCTTCCGCGTCCGTAGTGCGTAACAATTTCAGTGCGGCGGGATCAAGAATATAAGAATTGCGTGGAGCGTAAAGTTGTTGGAGATAATCGCTGCCGCGTGCAAAATAGGCAACAATAACAAGAATAGTAAGAATAAGAAATGCAATCGACAGATACGGCATGCGCCATGACCGGTTATAAAATTTCAGATGACGATTGATTACCCACAATATAATATTACCGCCGAACCAGAGAAAAAGTATCCATTGCGGTAACGCAAACCATGCCGGAAAAAACGGTTTCGTAAACATCCACGCACGGCGTGAAAAAACTTCCTGAAACTGTTGAACTTCCGATTG
>JAIROC010000300.1 GCA_031257735.1 Bacteroidales bacterium
ATTTTTGTGGGTAAAAACGACCAAAAAGAAGTTGATTTTGTAGTACAAAAAGCAAATAATGTCAGAGAGTATTATCAGGTGGCATATACGATTAATGACGAAAAAACAAAAGAACGCGAATTTTCGGTTCTCCAAAAGATAAAGGACAATTTTCCAAAATACGTTCTAACCCTTGATTACGACAATGTAATTATTGACGGAATACAAAAATTGAATGTGATAGACTGGCTAAGGGATTCTTTCTGATTCGTTTATATTTACATCACTTTTGCGTCAGGGCAAGCTGACGCTTATTGACGAAAATTGTCGAAATTTTCATTTTTCGTCAATAAGCATTATCTTTATACATTACAATGATTTATGGGAGTATATATTAAAGCAATATCATATTATTTGCCCGAAAAAATTCTGACAAACGAAGATTTAGTCAAAATATTTCCGGAATGGTCTGTAGAGAAAATCGCAAATAAAGTAGGCGTAAAAGAACGACATATTGCAGCGGACAATGAAACTGCTTTAGATTTAGCAACTTTCGCTGCAGAAAAATTATTCGAAGAACATCGCATAGACAGGGCGATTATAGATTTCGTTTTGTTATGCACCCAAAGTCCGGATTATTTTTTACCAACGTCTGCATGTATATTGCAGGAGCGATTGGGATTAAGTCGGGATACGGGAGCTTTGGATTTCAATCTTGGATGTTCCGGTTATATTTATGGATTGTCGTTAGCCAAAGGACTGATTACGGCCAATATCGCGAAAAACGTTTTATTGCTGACAGCGGAAACGTATTCGAAACACATTCATCCGGAAGACAAAGGCAACAGGACAATCTTTGGCGACGCCGCAACAGCTAATTTAATTTCATCGGAAGGTTTTGCCGAAATTGGGGAGTTTTCGTTAGGGACAGATGGACGCGGCGCCGAAAATTTAATTGTGAAACAGGGCGCATTGCGTCAAACTGAGAAAATGAACGATATAACTGTTGATGAGAACAACAATCTAAAATCGTCGGATTATTTGTATATGAATGGCGGCGAGATATTCAATTTTACAGCAAATTCGGTTCCGGCATTAATAAGTGAAATCTTAGAAAAAAATCAATTGCGCCAAAGTGATATTGGTTTATTCATCTTTCATCAGGCGAATAAATATATGATGAATTACTTAAGAAAATTACTTGAAATAGAACCGGATAAATTCTATGTTTATCTTGAAAATGTGGGAAATACTGTTTCATCAACCATTCCCATAGCTTTGTCCGAAGCAAAAAAAGAAGAAAAACTAAAAGGGAATATCGTATTAGCCGGATTTGGCGTAGGTTATTCCTGGGGTGGCGTTACATTAAAAGTCTAAAAAAATGTCGAATTACAACATTATTGCCAAAACTTCGGTAGAATTAACCGGAACAGACTGGCTTGAACTGACACATTCTTTCAATACGGTCTTCAATAAACAATTGGACGAAGAACATTTTAAGAATAAATATCTGAAAACGGCTCTTAAATTTTCCGTTCATGGTTTTTTATTACATAAAAATCATATAGTTGGAATGTTTTCTATAATTCCAAGGTTTTATAATTTTAAGGGAGCCGAAAAACTCATTGGTTTAGGATGCGACGCTTTTATTTTGCAAAACCATCGCAAAGATGATTTCTTTTTACAGGAAATGGCTGAAGCGGCGTATGAAATTTGTAAAAAACATAGCATTAACTATCTTATTTCTATCCCAAACCCCAATGCGTATCCATATTGGAAAACGTATGGAAATTGGAAAGATATCGCTCAATTAGACTACTATATATTGCCATACAAAATTTCGAAAATCCTGAAAACAGGAGGTAAATTATTTGATTGTATGTCAATGTTATTTTTTAAAACTGTTGTCTATTCTTCACGATTGTTATTATCCAAATCTCAACATTATCAGGACAAAAAAATAAGTTTGAAGCGGGACGCCGGATTTATTAATCAAAGATATAATGATGATTATAAAATATATAAAACCTGCGAAACCGGTTATTTTGTTGTAAAAGAATACAAGGAAGAAGACATAAAAACTGTTTATATAATAGACTGTTATCCTTTGTCGAGGTTTATGTTGACAAAAGCGTTGGGGCAAATAATCAAAGATTTTGAATTTGATGTAATCTTATTTATAGGTAAAACAGATAATTCCGCACCTTTCTATTTTGTTAAAGTCCCTAAATCGAAGACGCCAAGAGTTCAGCCTTTTACGGGATATTTACTGACAGATGAACTGGAAGAAGATTTTCTTTCAATTTCATCATGGGATATAAGTTTAGCCAATTTTGATAACAGATAATTAAAAATTAAATAACATGCATATACTAACCTTTGATATCGAAGAGTGGTTTCACCTTCTCGATAACGAATCTACAAAAGGACCCGAAGAATGGGCAAAATATCCATGTCGTATATATGAAAATATGGACAGGATATTTGCTCTTTTGGACAGGCATAATCGCCGAGCCACTTTTTTTGTGCTGGGATGGATTGCACAAAAGTATCCCGATGTAGTTAAACGCATCTCAGATAATGGTTTCGACCTCGGATTTCACACGACTAACCATCAATTGATTCACGAACAAACACCCGAAGACTTTTATGCCGACATGGTCGAAGGATTGGACTGCCTGGAAAACATCGCTGGGAAAAAGGTAAAGGCTTTTCGCGCTCCGGGTTTTTCGCTAACCGAATCGTGTAACTGGGCTTTCGACATTTTGTCCGAAGTGGGAATAGA
>JAIROC010000423.1 GCA_031257735.1 Bacteroidales bacterium
TCGAAGGTTGGATTAGAGAACTCGACAGTTCGCTCAATAACTTCAAAAACCTTCTTCGATTGAGAAACGAAAGCGTCGCAGTAGCTTTGCCAAAAGAAAATCTGAAAACAATAAGGAAAGAAATTGACGGCGTCTATAATAAAATGATTACCCGTATCAACGCTGCCGCAGAACTCGACGAAACAGGTACTTATGAACCCTTTATTCAACAGATTAATGCCGAGATACTCTATTTTAATGAACATACGCATCGTAAAGCAAGAAAAGACCTTGGAAAAGGAGATCATACCGTCATTGAGCCTATTCCTGTTCAACAACATACAGGAATGCCTATCACTCCAATACCTTCTGTAATATATCGCGAAGAAGGAAAACAAGCCGTAACTTTGACTTTTGCCGAAGATTTTACATTATCCTATAAAAACAATATTAATGTTGGTATGGCGGAAATTATCGTTCGCGGGAAAGGTCATTACAAAGGAAAAATAATTACTACTTTCAACATCGAATTTGAAAATTAATAATTAATAATGAGTTGACGCGCGAAAAAAATGAGTAGGGGCAAAACCTGTTTTGCCCCTATTATATGGCGTTGATTGGACGTTTTCGTGCGTTAACTCATTTTCACCCGTAAGAGCAGCGGAGCTCATTTTCACAAGAGCAACGGAGTTCATTTTCGATTCGTATGCTTACTTGTATTCTTTTTTGTGGAAGTTAGTGATGGTTGTTTTACAGAGAAAAAAGTTTCTGCTTTATCCATGACCCACATCACTGTTCTGTTGCTGACAATATAATACCATATCACGGGAATAAAACAAAACATAAATCGTTTCGCCGAATACATAAGTACATTCTCCATTGTATCCCATACATAATCGATTTGATATAACAATATAATATAAAACAACATGGCAAGCAAAATTACAGACAGCAAATAAAGATTATCCCGTTTACGAATCAAAAACCATAGATTGGTAAAAAAGCCAATCACGAAAACAATAAATGTTATGCCATAGAAAGTTGTATTTGTATACAAATCCATCATGTATTTCCATATATTGTTTAATTTCTCTCCATTCCAAAAGGGTTTTGCAATAATAATACTTTCCGCAAAAAGACCGTTCAGTTTCATAAACACATTCCAGACAATAAACACAGAAACAGTAATTAAAGTATAGAGAATATAGTCTTTATAGTTCTTTTTCAACAGCATGTCTACGAATAAAATACATAAGACAGCGCCAATAAAAACAATCCCTTCCATTCTGCACCATACATTTATTGCCAATAAGATAGCCGATAAAAACAAGTCTCGTTTTTGGCGTTCCCGCAACCATACTGCGACATAAATAATTCCAAGCGAAGCAAAAATCGCATGAATGATATTTGTCATGGAAAGAGATGACCATGCCAACATTTCGGGAGTTAATAAGACAAAGAAAGTAATAATGACTGCAGCTGTTTTTTTAACAACTCGCTTTGAAACAGCATAAAAAGAAAAGAGGAAAAAAGCGTACATCAGTCCGGGTATAATTTTTGAAGTTTCTGCTCCAAAAAGGTAAACAAAAGCATAACTTAACTGTACCATAGGTGCGTATGTAATATAACTTGCCGCATTGTGAATGTATTGAACATAATCCTGCTGAAAAATACTCAATCCTTTGAATGTATGTTCTTGAGCAATGATATAACCTATTGTCTCAAATCCTGCAATACTGTCTCTGTCGTAGGGTGGCCAAAATAGACATTTTTGAAAGTTCATGTATTCTATATAAACGATAAAAATCACAAAGACAATCCATATCGCATTTATGTCTCCCAAAGTAAAAGAAAATGATTTTTTTATGGATTCAAAACTTGTTTTCCATTTGAATACTGTCAGTGTTATCAGAGCAGCAATGAATACCAACAAGCCTGTTAAGATAGTATTTTGTGTTAGCGAAATATTTACCGCGTCCATTAAGAGCATGATAAATGTAACAAAAAATAATCCTGTAGGAAATGATAATCCGATTTTTTCACTCAACGTGAACTTAGGAGAAATTGCGTTTATAAATAAAAACCCCGCAATTGAAGCTAAAATAATTCCTGTATAAAGCATCATAATAAATAAATTTACTGTTTTGTATTTGCTTGATTTTCTGTTTGTGTATTTTCTGTTTGTTTAATGGGCAAGACCGTATTATCAATCTTGTTGGCGACAGGATATTCCAAATAATCATATCCCCATCCGTTCGCAATGGCAACATGGGTTAGTTGTTTTCCATACCGATTGGTTTCTATTTCGTTGTATTGTACCACTTTTCTTGGATGTAAAAACCGTGAGATTGATATTTTATTGATCGGTTCTCCTACAAACAGGGTTGTTTTTCCTTCTGGCATAAAGATGTCATGTGTCGGAAATAAAATAACCGCATCTTCCGGCGTATTGTTCCGAATATATATCCAATAAGCGCCCGTGTATCCCAATTTGGCTTCCCATTTCTGATCAAGCGAAAGAGTATCATACTGTTGAATGGTTTCATAATTCCCTTTCATCAGTGTATTATATGCCCAATCATAATATGGAAACCTTTCTTTACTATTTATAGTAGAAACCACTATAAAATAAATAATTGTCCCTATAATAACATTCTTGAAAATCCAAATAATATAATCGAGAACTTGTGGCGATTTTGATTTTGATTGTGATTGTGATTGTGATGTCGGATTATTCTTTCCTTTTATTGTATCTTTTTTTTTCATACTGTATTTGTATATTTGACAATCTTATTTTATTTTTTGAATCTGTATTTGAACAATGTCCAAATGGCTTCTATTCCATCTGTCCATTTAATTTTTTTGCCTTCTTCGATAGAACGGGGATAATATTCAATAGCTATTTCACTTATTTTAATGCCTTGTTTAGCAATCTTTGCCGTTACTTCGGGACAAAACTCAAAGCCCGTACACCGCAAAGGAATGGATTTGATAAAATCTGTCCGAAAAAGTTTATAACATTAAATATTGCTCTCTAATTTGTATAAATATTTCGAGATAACAAAATATAGGAAAGTGTTTTATCATGTATTATTTTCCTCGCTAAAGACTCCATAATCTACTTATTATTTATTTCTCTATTAATTAATTAAAAATATTTCCATGAAACAAATTTCTTTGTTTCTGACGACTGCAAAGATAGCAAATTATTTTATACCATCCCGTAATAAATAAAAAAAACGTTATCAAATCCATCTTTACGAGTATTGCTTTATTTTCCTTCAAACCAACTATCAGGGTTTATCTGTTTGATTTGATTATCATACATCAGGTATTCCTTTTCGGGAACAAGGAGAGTATATTTTTTTCCAAGTTTATTCGTCAATTTATCGCTTCGTAACCACGGATTAAACCTTTTGAGTTGCTTGTAAGAGATGCCTTGTTGAATAGCAAAATCAACCAGATTAGCAATAGAAGTATCAATCTCTATTGTATTGACTTGCACAGGTTGATACAAGTCGCCCTTTTGCAAATGGATACCATAATGTTTGGGATTTGATAAAATAAGTTTTGCCGCTAAAATCCGGTAAATATATCTGGAAGTTTCCTCATTGAGCAACAAATCCCAATAAGATGCAGTTTGTTGTTTATCAATACTTCGTTTTACTCCACCGTCTCCCATATTATAAGCCGCTGCCGCCAATACCCATGAATGATGCTGTGCATAAGATTTCTTCAAATATTGACATGCTGCATGAGTAGCTTTCTCTAAATGATAACGTTCATCTATTTCATCCGTAATTTCCAGACCGTAATTAGCGCCTGTTTCTTTCAAAAATTGCCAAAACCCAGCAGCCTTTGCAGGGGAAACCACATTCGTTAAACCGCTTTCTATCAATGCCAGATATTTAAAGTCTTCAGGAACGCCCTCCGCTTTCAAAACAGGTTCGATAACAGGAAAATATCGACAAGCACGTTTGCAATATAACAGTATGTTTGACTGCCAATATACATTTACCAACAATTCCTTATCCAATGCTTCCCTTACATCGTAACGTTCAAGTGGAACTTTTTCTCCCGCAAATTGTAATGTCTTCGGAATAGGCGGACTCATTAAACGATAAATAGATGAAAATTCCATATCTTCTGTCTTTTTTTCATCTTCATTCTTGTTGTTGGATATTGTTCCTATGAAGAGAAGAAAACATATTACGAAAGCGATCATTATAAATACGGGAAGAAAAATAATTTTAAATTTCATGGTTATTGATTAACTTGTTTATAAATTGAACAATTCAGTTATAGATAGAATGTAGTCGAAATTAATATCATTTTTCATGCCAACCAACAGCATAATACTTAGTGGACAAAGG
>JAIROC010000440.1 GCA_031257735.1 Bacteroidales bacterium
TCTTTCCAGAACCATCTAGTATTATTGTTTTGTAACAAATTGAAAGAATATCAACATTGTGTTCAACTACCAGAATAGTATTTTTACTTTTCATTTTGCTTATTTTATCAATAACACAAATTTTTTCCTGGGCATGAAGACTAGATAAAGGCTCATCCAATATTATTAAGATGTCTTCAAATTTTGTATGTAAAATTTGCGAAAGACGTAATCTTTGAAACTCACCACCTGATAAGGAAGGTATTGATCTGTTTAGAAACAAATAACCTAATTTCATTTCTTTAATATTTTTAATAAATTTAATAACAGGGCTAAGTTCGCTCTCGGAAATATGAGATTTTTCCTTTTCTAGCCAGTCATATAATTCATCAAATTCCATTAAATAAACATCGCCAATACTTTTACCACGAACCTGATATTTTTGAATACTAGAATTAAATCTTGTTCCTTTGCATGCTGGACACACAGGCTTTTTTATATATTCATCAGACAATTGTACTGTATTTAGTTTTTTGTTATCATCTATATTTTTAATACCGTGATATTCATCTGTTAGAACTCGTTTTCTACCAGCTTGTATATAATTTATTTTAAATTTGGTTTTTGATAAACCGTAAATAAGAAAATCCTTATTTGAATCATTTAATTCTCGAAACGGTACATTTAACGGAATAGATTGTTCTTCGCATGCCATAATTAAAAGCCTTTTATAATAATCTTTCTTACTTTTCCTCCAAGGTAAAAAAGGTATTTCCTCAACTGTTGCATCATAATCAATGATTGTAGACAAATCTGTTTCTCTTATATATCCAAATCCAGAACATTCTTTACAAGAAGAAGAATAGCTATTAAATGAAAATGTTTCCGGCGGGACACCATGTTTCTGTGAAAATAAAAATTTGAAAAATCTATCTAACCCATAATAAGTTGCAATAGTTGACCTTTCATTGGAATTATAATTTGTTTGTTTTAACGCTACAGCAAATAGCAAATCAGAATAATCATCAACAAGATATTTGTAAATCTCTTCATCGCCAGTTATCATTCTACATTCGTGTTCACAAATTGCATAAATAGTATCAAATGCAAGCGACGATTTACCACTACCACTGGGGCCTATAATACAATTAAGCTTATTTTTTAATATAGAAATATCTATATTTTTCAAATTATTGGTTTTTATTCCAATAAATTTCATTTCATTGTTGTTCATTTTTTTCTCGCCACCCAATACATATTATCATCCAGTTCATTTTCTATATACTCATCTTCTTCACAAATATTTGTACGGGGAACCATTTCGATAACTTCGAAAGCATTTGCATTGAGCATTTCAATAACTTCATAAGACATCGGAATATGAATATAAATATTATCTAGTCCAAAATCGTCAATTAGTATATCCCCATATTTTTCATTGGTATTATCTATTTTTAATTCTTTGCTTCTTTGAACCCAAAATGGCTTTGTTAATTTATTATCTAAATACGGAGTAGAAAAAATGAAATATCCACTATTATCAAGGATTCTATATATTTCTGTCACTGCTTTATTTCTATTTTTCTTAAATGGTATAAGCATTAGTCCATTAAAAGAAAAAAATACACATTTAAAATACTTGTCCCCAAAATATAAAGATAAAGCGTCAGAAACATTAAAAATTATTGGGAGATCCAAATTAGCCGTATTAATACGTGCTCTCTCTATCATTTTTTCTGAAATATCAACTCCTATTATATTCTTAAAACCATGATGATAAAGTCCTATGGTTGTCCTGCCTGCCCCACAACCTAAATCTAGTATTTTGTCTTGATACTTTATATATTTTTTAATGATAATGCCTTCAGATTTCAGTAAACCCGCTTTAGATGTGAGATTATCATAATAATTTACAACACTATCGTTATTAAAAATATGCTTAATATTATCAATGATCATAACTTTTCTTCTCCAAAAACAAATTATAAAATTTTTTCTCTTTAATTTCTGGAGTACAATATGGTATAATGTAGGAACCATTTTCTGTATAATTCCTAATTCTACAACCGCCACTGCACAAATGTTTTAATTCACAAACTGCACAGTGCTGGCCCATCTTATCAATTCCAGTACACTCATTTAATAAATTGAATTCTTTTATGATTAAGCCAATATCAGTGTCCAGATTGTAGAAATCAATATCAAACATTGAACAAGGATATACTTTTTCATCAAAATTGATCACAATATTTGTGCCTATACCACAATTCGAGAAATGGATATTTCTCGCCTTTGAAATGCCTACGCCATAACCTTCATGGTTTAGATTATTAATTATATTATTTAATCTTAATTTTTTATTATGATCAAACAAAAAATTAGAAGAGGCAAGATGTATAGCATTTCCTTTTTTTTCAATTTCATCGTTTAGCCGAATGGTGATGTTTTTCATGCCGATATTTTTTAAGAAAATTAACAGTTCTTTTTCTATATCATCAAATACATCTTCTAAGATTGTTATCGCTAGTGTTAACTGTATTTTTATATCTTTGATGAGACGAAATGTGTTTAATAATTTGGCATAATTTCCTTTCCCACGTATGTTTTCATAATAATTCTCAGATATGCCTTCCATGCTCAATTGAATCTCATCGCAATATTTTTCAATATATCTAATATTATTATTGTCAATAAGAATTCCATTGGTGAACAATATAACTCTATGTCCCGCATTTTTCAAATACTTTAATAAGGCATAAATGCTATTGTAACATAATGGCTCTCCACCGGAAACAACAATCTCTGTTTTCCCATTAATTTTATATAAATTATCAAGAAATAATTTTAATTTTATAAAATTGATTTCTAACACTTCATTTATTCCGGCAGATAAATAGCAATGCTTGCATCTTAAATTACAACTATTTGTTACATTGATATGTATCTTCTTAATAATATCACGTACCTTTTTTTCCTGATCGATATTTGTATGAGCATAAAATTTGTTCTCTTCTATTTTTATTAATAGAGATTGTACAATTGTTAATATTTCCTCATCTTTTTTTCCTGATACCTTTTTGAATTTTAATAATGAATTCAAAATTATATTTTTTTTTAGATATTGAAAAATTTGATACTCCTCTTTGTTGAGAATAATCCAATTAGGATATTCCGGTGCCAATATGATATAAGAATCTTTTATTTTCTTCTCAAACAAACATGAAGGAATATTTATTTTTTTGGTAACATCGAACTCTACTTCTATTGTCCTCATTGCTAACACCATTAAAAAGGATACCCGGCAAATTATATCAAGATTTTACCGGGCATTCCGGCTTTGTAGTTAAGGTGCATCAAGATTTAACAATCTTGTCTTTTATGAGTCGTTCTGCACTGTGTCCTTAGACAGACTACTTTCTTGTTTTCATCTGCTTTAATGATCTTAACCACGATTTTCTTCAGATTCTGAAGCATAAAACCCTCCAAAACAAATTTTTTAGGAAAAACATCCTGTAATTTGTATTACCATAGGCTATCAAGTTTGTCAATATAGGTATTATTCTAAGATTAAGTGTATAAAATATCATACAGTTCGATTTTCTGATTATCAATTTGAACGCATTTCGCATAACGTTCCGGCTGTATGCGACGGTTTGGCGGCCCGAATAAGGGCTTTGCGTAGAAAAGACCAGGGCCGACAAACTGTGCCGGAGCAATGGCGTGGGACTGGAGCGTAGCGGAATGACCTAGCCATTGCGGAGACCGAGGGGCCGTTAGGCCCCGAAGCGCATACAGACCTGTTATGTGCAGTACCCCACTTTTAATACACTAATTCTTTTGTTTTATTTTCATAGTCCAATTTTAAATTATATTTATTTACCAATAATTGTGCCTGTGCATTTGCATAGGCAGCTCTTTCAGATGGACTCATGTCTTTTGTTTCTTCATATATTTCTTCCCGTATTATATGTACTTCTTTTAATACTTTTAGCTCATTCTTCATTTTCAATTACCTCCGTTGGTGAGTATATCCCTATTCGTTTATAACCTTCACGTAAATTGATACTTTCAGTCCCAATTATTGTTTTTAATTTGACAATATGTTGAAAATTATAACTTACAATAATATCTAAATCATTAATTGTTGCCATTGCTATATGAATCCCGTCCGTTCTATATTTTTGTGGAATTATTCCTGCCCCGACATATTCATCAGCTAATTTTTCCGCAATTTCATCTGCCTCCAAAAATCTTATTTTATATTTTTCAATTAAACCAACCATATCACTTCTTTTTGGTTCTTTCGCCTTTAATAATTCCTGTAAAACATAATTTGAAGTATAAGCTATATATTTCCCCCCACTTATTTCATCAAATAATTTTATTGTATCCGCTTTTTTATCTGGCGAATCTTCAGCGAATTTGAAATTAAATATAGTTGTCTCCAGATAAATCTTAAATGGTTTCAACAAATTTATTCTCCATATAATATATTATAGATTATCATCTTATTATTTTCAAGTAAGGTTTAATCGCTGTATGATTTTTTATACAGGACAATTTTGGGGTATTGCACATAACGTTCCGGCTGTATATGAGATGTGCCGGATTACACATTTTACCCATATTCAAGACCTCGCAAGCGGTGTTATTTCTTTACCCTATAACGAATTAGCGTTGCCAGTTCAGCGGATTTATGCATCTGCGAATTTGCGGGATTGCAACTGTGATTGCAATATCCGTAAAAGGGGCTTGTATGAGGGTGAAGGATGTTTTTTCAGTATTTCCCCGGAAACTGAATTCGGGAAAGGTGGTCTTCTACTACTGTCCTGCCCACGCTGAACTTGCCGATTTAAAGGGTAGCTTATAAGGTGTAAACTAAAACCCAAGGAGGGAACAATGGGCACAAGAAAAAGGTTTACACCGGAAGAAAAGGTAAAGATTTTAAGGGAAATAGTTGAAGACGGGGAATCAGTAAGCTCCGTTGCCGAAAGCCACGGTCTTCATCCGAACAACATTTTTAACTGGCGGAAGCAGCTTTTTGAGGCGGCCCCGAAACTGTTTGAGTTAAAACGGCCGGACATCGCGGCAAAAGCCGAAGACCGGAAGGCCGCCGCCCTGGAAGCGAAGCTCAAACAGAAGGACGAAGTCATAGCGGAACTGGCGGAAGAGCTGCTGGCCTTAAAAAAAAAGAGTTCTGGCCGTTAGCGGGCAAAGCTAAGATGAGCCTTGAAATCCGGAAAAAGGCCGAAGGGGAGATCCTGCGGTTGAGAGACATGACGGAGATTCCGTTGCCAACACTGCTTGCCTTTGCCGGGATACCGGAGCGGACCTGGCGGGAATGGCAGGAGCGGAGAGACCGTGAGACCAGGCACA
>JAIROC010000494.1 GCA_031257735.1 Bacteroidales bacterium
TATACTAAGACAAAAAATGGCTCCGGAAGCGCAACCTTTTTTGCTTAGACAAAATATCGAAGAGACAACAAATTGCATTTTAATGTTTTACAAATTAAAGCGGGAGATTGAATTTGACAGATGAAACGAATAACATTAATATGCGGTATAACCGTATTACTTTCATGCGGCGGTAAGACCAACAATATCGATATGGATATGCGCAATGTTAATGCAAAACATATAGCAAAAACAGTATCTTCATCCGGTCTTCTGAAACAAATTCCTTCCGAGTTAATTGAAATTGATATGGAAAATTGTGTCAGTATAGATAATAATGAAATACTGATGAAAATCTCTGATATAAAATATATTTATCTGAAAACAGAAGAACCAATCGGATATGTCAGTAAAGTGATAATTCATAAGAATAAAATATTTGTGGTTGATGCTCTGTCTTCTAAAAAAATATTTATTTTCGATATGAAAGGAAATCTGATTAAAATCATTTCGGACAAAGGAGGCGGTCCTCAAGAATATCTGGATCTCGGGGACGTAGTCATTAGCGATGAGGAAATAATTGTGGCAGACGGTAAAAAGTTGTGCCGGTTATACTATACGCTTGATGGAAAATATATCCGAACTGAAAAATGTCTGCCATGCAATGCATTTGCTTTGTTGGGGGATAAATTTATTCTTGGTTTAATAACACCTGAACAGATTGAAGCGATAAGAGAATATCAGACAGAAAAGAAAGGCGCAAAAGATACATTAGATATTCAAAATGAAGAGTTAAGAAATATAATTAATATCAAAGATGATCCAAATCAGATAATAGTATTGTATAAACTTGATTTTGATAAATAGACAATGAAACTCAATTGTTTTATATAGTAACGTTCAAATTTACAGTAGTTCACTTGATAAAAAGGATTTGAATTTTGAGGTATCGTAACTACTCAGATACCTTTTGCGTTAAAAAAATACCACAAAGATACAAAGAACACAAAGTTTTTCACAAAGAAGATTTTTATTGAATTTTGTGGCCTGAAATATGTTACCTGATTAGTTATCAAGGAATGAAAAATTAATAACAAAATAGTGTCCACAGATTACACAGATTACACAGATTAAAAAATCTGCGTAAATCTGTGTAATCTGTGGACACCTGTTGTAAATGGAGTAAATGGAATGATTCATAATAACTGTCTTAAGTTATTTATTTCGTATCCCCAAAAGGGTTGTGTAAATGTCAATTGTGCGAGATTAACTACTCCGGTAAAAGAAAAAAGCGTATTGCGACAAAATTATACGCCGAGCGAAGGAAAACAGTGGACAATATTGCCTCGTTTATTGCCCAAAAATTGACGTTAGAGGTAGAAAAAGAACAGGCGTAAAAAAAACTTTATTATATTCGATTATACATTCGTTTTGTAAACACACAAATATCACGTAATTGCAAGCAGGCGAAAAGAAAATTTATTACATTCGATTATATTATGTTGTTTTCACTTGACAACAATATACTTTTAGACTGCAAAATGAATTTTAATAAATTTGTAACTACTCAGTTCCCTGTTAAGAATAAAAAAGTAGAATAAAAGTGTAGAAAAAGAAAAAGTATTACCTTTGCATCGTGGAAGAAATGATACACATACGACGTTCGGAATATGAACAGCTATTATCGCAGAAGGAAGAATTAAAAGAAACAGTTCGACAATTGCGGGGACTGTTGAATTTCGAGAAGAGTTTACAGGATATCCGGAGCGTAAGGATTCGTTCTATTATTGATGCTGCTATCAAAAATGGACAGGATGTTTTCTTCGCTTTGAAATCTTTTGCTAATGTTTCAATTAAAAATAGCGCCCTGAGTAGTTACAAAAATAAATTATAACTTAAATAGATATGAAAAATATACGAATAAAAGTTTTTACAACGCTATGTATTTTGAACTTATTATTGTCATGTGGAACAAGGGAACAATACAATAAGTATAAAATTGCGGGAGACATCATAGCTTCCAAATCTTTTGTGCAAGTAGATAATCCGGACGTTATAACGATCGACAACGAAAAGTCGGAAATAATCCCGTACGAGATGATAAACAATATACTCAAAGACGTGAAATATATCCCGTTGATATCGAAAGAACCTATAGGCGAGTTTCGTAAAATCTTTGTTTACAAAGAACGTATTTATATTCTGGATGCATTTATCGCCGAAAAAATCTTTATTTTCAATATGCAAGGCAAAATCATCAGGGTAATAGACAGTAAGGGCGGTGGTCCAAACGAATATCGCGGTCTTATGGATATGACCATCTCTCCGGAAAACGATTATTTAGTTATAGCCGACCGTCTAAGTCCATTTGTCCTGTATTTCACTCTTGACGGAGAGTTTGTGAAAAAGACTCGGGGCATCATCAATACAACGGTTGAAATAGTTGACGGTAAATTTTTGAATCTGTTAAATACAGGACAATCGTATGATGATAACGTTAATTACCATTTGGTTGTTTCTATTGGCGATTCGGTCATACGAAAAGGATTTTTGTATTATCCACTTCAAATGAATGCGATATTTAAGCCTCCTTTCCGGTATAACTATAAAAATGAATTATTGTTCTGTCCATATTATTGTGATACTATATATCAGATAATCAATGATTCGATATATACCACAAAATACATAGTCAAGCACAGTAACAGTATCTGGAAAAAATATAATGAAAGAATGAATTTCGACAATTATGAGCGTTTAATTGCACGTTCGGATTATACTGCATTGACCAAACCTATTCTGGAAATGGAGAATTTCATTTGCTATTCAATTGAAGCTAAAATGATAATAGAAGGAAAACGTTACAGACAACATTATCCATACTGGTTCGATAAAAAGAAAAAAACTTCCTTTGCCTTAGGACAACCCAATAAGGATATTTATCATATTATTCCTGATCCGATGGCAATATATTGCAATCATTATGTGGGAGTAATACCTTCTATACTGATAGAAAACAAAAGAGAGGGCATTGAAGAAAAAAAATGGGGTATTAATTATCACAATCAGGAACTCAAAGATATGATAATGGATAAGAATCCGAATTTAGAGGCAATTCTGGTACTGTATGAATTTAAAGATATAGAGAAATGAAAAAAAAGATTTTTTTGACAGTTGCGGCTATAGGAGTAGCAGCGGCGAATGTGAGTTTGAGTGTAGGATGTTCTGTTCAACCGGAGAAAACCGATGTAATTTCCGTTGATATTTCCAAAATGAACCATCCTGTCTGTGTCATAGAAAATGTCATTCCGTTAGAAACAACAAATGATGTTTTGATTGGCAGAAATTATAAAATTCAAATAACGCCTCAGTATTACATTGTTGGAGACCAGCATAAAATAATAGTTTTTTCGAAGCGGGGACAATCAAAAACTATAATCAGTCCGTTAGGGAATGGTCCGAATGAAGTGGCTTATATTGATTTCTATTATGCCGACGATACATCTGTGATGATTATGGATGTAAAAAACCGGATAATGGAATTTGATTATAACAGTCGTTTTCTAAAATCCCATCCGGTGAATGCGATATATCACATTTTTGCATGTTTCAATGACTTTTATCTGTTCGACAATCAAACTCCCTCAACCGAAAAGGGCAATGTTTTATCAATTGCCGACAAAACAGGAAAAATAATAAAGGATACCATTCCTGTCATTGCCGAAGGAGTAAATTACGGTCGAAATAAATTCCAGATATTCAAAAATTATGCACTGTATTTGCCGACAATGAGTAATATTATTTACAAAATCGACGAATCGGCTAACGTGTTTCCGGCTTATCAACTGGATTTCGGCAAATACTGGCAGGACGCCAAAACATCTAACAAGGTAATTGCCGATGCAAAAGGCGATGCTTTTGCTTTATGGAAATATTTGGCAAAATATGACAGAATCGGATTTTTATCTTATTTTGATACACAGGAATGGCTGTTTCTGAACTTCGAAAAACGTGACAAGCGTTACAACTGGTATTATAACAAAGAGAGTAAAAAACAGTATCTGATTGAATGCGACGGAAGTTCGGTGGCTGCACTTGATATAATCGGGGTTGAGAATAACAGATTCATTGCCGTACTGGAAGCGGCGGACTATTTAAATTCGACTGTGGTACCGAAACTTGACAATTTACCGGAGGACAATAATCCTGTATTTGTAATATTCGATATAAACACAGCCTTAAATTGAATCATTATTTAGTCGAGAGAAACAGGTATAAACTTGTCTTTCTCGACTAAATATCAAAAATGAAATATTTGCAAATGATAAATGATAAATAATGAATAATGAAACGTACATTAATACTGTTAATTTTAATTACGACCATAATCGGTTGTAATGAGAGGAAAAATTTGTCGGATGAACACATAACGTGTTTAAAACCTGTACCGGATAAACCTCAACAAATATCCGGCATGTTGAAAAGTGTCAGATTTATACCGTTGGAAACTACAGACCAGTCGTTGATTGGCCGGATGACAGGAAAAATCAAGAAAATCAACAATAAATATTATGTATCACATAGTCGTAAAGAATTGTTAGAATTTGATGAAAACGGATTATTTTTAAGAAAAATAGGACGTATCGGAACCGGACCTGGAGAATATAGTGAACTTTGCGATTATGATGTTTTCGAAAACGGAAACATATTGATAGAAGATGCAATGAAGTTGATATTTTATGATAGGGATGGCAAGTATTTACATTCGGTAATGTTGGATTTTATGCCATATAATATCAAAATTGTAAAAGACGAGAGAATACTGGCATCCGGATCGGGAGAAGAGTATGCGTTTTATGAAATCGACCTGTCTGGAAAGGTCATAAAAAAAGAGTTCAAAAGTAACAAAGCCACCAGATGGGGAAGTCCTATAGCATTTATTACTTACGGACAGGATAAAACAATAACAAAAATAGGTAGATCCAATGATTGTATCCTGTATGATTTTAATGATAAAAATTTTTCATACACAAGGTTAGTTTGTGATAATGATATTTTGAGTTCGGTAAAGGAAGAAGAACTGAATCAAGTATATAATGATAAATATGAGGATGTTTATAGAAATGTTAATGGCATATTTACAATGGCAGGATCCGATTCACATCTTTTTTTTCTGTCAGGATATATATTTTCGGATAATAAAAAATCAATACAGGTATTAAATATTGAAACTGGAAATATTGAGCATGTAATATCAAATAAGGATATTGACGATGTGACATTTACCGATAACCCTTTTTTCATGTTCGGAGCATGGGGAACCGATGCTAAAGATTGTTTTATTACTTACATTTATCCCGACAAGATATGGAATGGGCTTAAAAAGCACAGTGATTTCGAAGAAAATCCCAATTATAAAAAATTGAAGGAATTGTTTATGGACAAAAGTGAAGATGAAGTGATAGATGAAAATCCCATGCTGGTAGAATTTGTTTTTAAATAAAGTATGATAATGGGCGTACCGAAAGGGTGCATTTGACTACGTCGATTTTCAATTCAAATTGTCGCATCATCCGGACTAATAATTGCGTAGATTCGGTAAGTCCGGAGGATTTGAATATGAATTGAAAATCGACGCAGTCAAACTTTAGTTCGACGAGTCAATAACCCCCAATGAAGCGAAGCGATTGGGGGTAGGGGTGATGTGGAGGGAGTGGAGGGAAAACATAAAAATGGAATTTGGTCGTACACCCATTAGTGTCTGCCCGAAAACTATTATATAAAAATGATATTGCTAATATACAAATATATATACATGCGTTTTTCGATTAAAATATTGAAGAACGTCAATCGTATTATCTTTTTTATTACATTTGCGGCGGTTTTTCACAAGAGTTTTAATGGGATTTCGGCTTTGTGTAAAAATCAAAATTAACAAAGTGGTTTTTTAGAAGTCCCCCCTTAAGAAGATATGAATAAAAAATTAACATTAAGAACTATTGTAAAACATACAATAACAGTTCAAAACATTCTTCTCCTCACGCTAAGTTATATTATATTAGCATGTACGGAACAAAAGAGCAGTAATGCCGACCATATCATTTATTTCGACACAAAAGAGAATGTTGATAAATATGATATGAAAGACCTCACAGATGGGACATTCAGTATAATCCCCTTGGAAACTACTGATGACTGTTTAATATCGAAGATTGACAAAATAGAGATAAAAAACGATCGTATTTACATTATGGATAGACTGGCTCAATCTGTCTATGTATTCGATATGGGCGGTAAATACCTGAATAAAATATGTAACCGCGGACAGGGGCCTGGAGAATATACCAATTTGTCTTATATGACAGTTACAGATTCTTCCGTTATCGTAATTGACCATCTTGCCGAAAAACATTTGGAGTACAGTATTCCCTCTTTGAATTATATCAGGGGAAAAAGACTTTTTGACAAAATTTGGACTACCGAATTATTCTATTTAGATGGAACTATTTATTATATGAACAATTGGAGCAATTCGGCGGCAGGCAAATTCAGGCTGTTTTCAATGAAACACAACACAGACAATTATGAAAAATACCTGCCTTTTGAAGAAGAACCAATGAGTTTGGGAATTAGCGGACCAAAGTATGCAATCAGCGGACATGAAGCATCTGTAATTTATTCGGGCGACAATAATATTTACAGGATTAGAGATGGAAAAGTGTTTCCAGAATATGAGGTTAAGTTTAAAGATAAGAAAGTTGAATACAGTTCGGGAAAAGTCGAAAATATATTCAACGATAATCCTCCCGGACGTGTTATTGGAATAAACAGTATTAATGAATCTGACAAATATTTATTTATTGATATCGCAATGACATCAAAAGATAACACTCCTATAGGTCCCGGAAATTATGATAAATATACTTGTTTCCATAATAAATCGGATCATTCGACTGTAATATATCCTCATATAATGTATAACAGTATATTTTATGATGGACATATTAGATGTCCAATCAAAAAAATTATTAACAACAAAATAATATATTGGATTGATGCAAATCTATTGTTAGCAGTCTATACGAAAGAAGAATTATCGAAGACGGTTTTCAATCATGAAGCGTATGGCGAACGATTAAAACACGTGCTGGCAAATCTCACGGAAGAAGATAACCCTGTATTGTATATATTTGGATTAAAATAAGAATTGAAAAAATTACATATTTATTTGTTATAGAAATTAAAAAAACAACAAAATGAGAACAAAAATTATATATATTTATTTAATTATTTTTTGTTGTATATCATGCAGCAGCAAACAAAAAATCATGCAGGATTCGTCAAAGTACGAGATACTGAAATGTCTTAATTGTTCTGATAATGGCAATGATAATGGCGGCACGAGAGATGACTGCCCTGCATTCGACGTTTTGAAAATAGTTAAATTGGAAACAAATGAAAACTGTTTAATAAAACATTTTTTTCCTAAAATAGAAGTAAAAGATTCTTTGATTTTTTTATTAGACAATGACGCATATCTTTTCGTTTTCGATATGGATGGTAAATTTATCACTCAGATAGGGAAACATGGCTATGGTCCTGATGAATATCTCAAGATAAATACATTTTATTTTGAAGATAATAATGTTGTAATCGTTGACGAGATGAAAAATTCTTTGATTAAATATGATTTTAAAGGAAAATTTTTATCATACAGAAAAATTCCTTTAGAATTTATCACTAAAAGTGGACAGGCTATAAAAACAGAAGACAATAAACTCCTTTTGTTTCATGCTATAAGCGGATTGAAAATGGATGACAATATGGCTTGTTCACTCATTGATTTGAAAGAGCTTGATTTGAAATATTTTTCTCACGCCCCCATAAAATTAAATAATTATATTCATTATTTTTCTAATCATCCTATGGCAATCTCAGATAAAGGGATTAATTTAATTTTACCATTATGTGATACTGTATATAATTATTACAAATCTTCATTTTCCACTAAATACGTCGTAGAAACACAAGGTAAAATGGCGACCCGAGACCAGTTAGGTTCCAAATTTTCGATTTTTGAAAATTTAATCGATTTAGGAAACAAAGGCTATTTCACAGGATTTACGAACATTTTTGAAACGACAAAACATATTTTTCTCGGATGTGCATATAATGGAATAGTAATGGGTTATTTTTTATGTGATAAAAAAACTAAGCAAGGGTATTACTATTATTATCACAATATTATCTCGAACGAGATAATTCCTTTCAATAATATTCAATGTGCTTTCGGAGATAATGTATTTGTGGGTGTATCACAACCTGAAGATTTGCTCCGCGAAGATTGGAACGTCCCCGGAGAAACAGGTGTAGAGTTCAAAAAATTATTGTCGTCCTTACGCGAAGACGATAACCCTGTTTTGTTTTTTTATAAATTAAAAGATTGAATAATAATATTAATTACATGAAATGCAGCATCACGAGTTTATTGTTATTCTTATTATTGTTGTTTAATGCTTGCGAACGAAAAAAACAAGAATTAGTGTTTTTTCCATTTTCTTTTCAAAATGAGACAGAACAATATATGCAAAAACATGAATATATAGTGGTGGTATATATTGACTCATCCGGTTGTTCTCCCTGTTTATTTAACAATTTAAAAATGTGGAAATATTTTGAAAACAATTTAGAAAACAATAATACTGGAGTACTATTCATAATTCGTAGTTCTGATGAACAATCAGTCATAAATGCTCTGAAATCAAACAAACTGACATTTCCTTTTATATTTGACAAAGAAGGAATATTCAAAGCGAGAAATAATGAGGCTTTTAATATTACAAAAGATAGTGTATTTGTGATAGATAGAAATCAAATTATTATAATGTCAGAGTCTCCGATTGCAAGTGAGAAACAGTGGAATGCTTTTCTAAAAACTATTGCTAAGAATTGATTAATATAACAGGGAAATAATCAACAAGCTGCAAATATATGATATTATGATAATTATTTCCATCACAAGAATATTATCTATCGGGTTTGATTTTTTTTGTTTCTGAGAATAATAAAATTATTATCTTTGCGGGAAATTTAATAGAAAAATAATGGATAAAATAATTATAAACAATTAAAAAACATATATAATATGGAAAAGATAGAACGATTTAGATTTCAGAGTTTAAGCAATGTTGAATTTACCATTGTTGTGCCGCACATTGTATCCATCGCGGCAAAGTATCCGGTTGTATCTCAGCGGTTGAGCAGGCGTTTTGAGGCGCTGCAAGCTTTTCTTCCGGAGTTGGACAGAATCGAGATTCATGAACGTAAATGGCATGATGCAAAGATTCTTAATGAGTATGAACGCTCGCGGGATTCATACGTCAATACTCTAATCCGTACCGAGCGGACATATTCGCGGGTAACAGTTCCGGGTTACGAAGATGCATCGGAAAAACTTACCGTCCTGTTCGACAAACATGGACGCGATATTGCCAACGATAGAAATACCGCAGAAACACAGCGTATCTACAACTTGGTTGAAGATATCGAACGTACTCCCGGCATGTTGGACGTATTGTCTGTTTTTGCTCTGATTCCGGCATACAACGAAATGAAAGAAGCAAATGCAAAATTCGATGCACTGTGGCAACAACGTAACAGGGAACTTAGCGAAGTTGAGTATGTGGACGTCAAAACA
>JAIROC010000097.1 GCA_031257735.1 Bacteroidales bacterium
GGCAGTTTTATTTTGGTAGACTGGAGTAAACCGAAGTTCGGGTTATGGGGTGTTTTTTGGTTTCCTATGATTTGCTGGGGTACTCAAAATAAAGATAATTGGAAAAATGTGTATCCCGAATTGTGCAGACAAAACGGTTTGCAATTGAAAGAAGACTGCTATATTAATTCCATTGCACGACGACAAGTGTTTATAAAAGACAAATAAACTCATGAAAAGACAGATTATTATCACTTCAGATGGTTCAAACAGTATATACGTAGAAGATTTAAAGGAACATTACCATTCCATACACGGCGCTATTGGCGAGTCTCAACATATTTTTATACAGTCAGGACTGTTCTCTGACAATCTAAAACAGCAACAAACACTTTCTATTTTAGAAATTGGTTTCGGGACGGGTTTGAATGCACTTTTGACCTGTTTTGCTGCTATAGAAACCGCTCAAAAGATAGATTATCTTACCATAGAACCCTGTCCGCTAACAGATAAAGAAATAAAGGCGTTAAACTATGCTGACATATTACCTTATCCACAAGTAAAGGAAGTCTTTCAACGCATTCATGCCGCAGAATGGGAAAGCAACAAATCTATCACTGACCACTTTGTTATCACCAAACGTAAACTGTCTGCATTGGACGTGATATTACCGAATGATCATATTGATTTGGTATATTTTGATGCTTTTTCCCCCGAAGTTCAGCCCGAATTGTGGACGAATGTATTATTTGAGAAGATATTCAACAGTATGAAGTCCCATGGCGTTTTTGTTACCTATTCCACCAAAGGCAATGTGAAACGGGCATTGAAACAAACAGGTTTTCGTATTGAAAAACTACCGGGACCTGCAGGGAAAAGAGAAATATTGAGAGGTTTTAAATACTGATTGATAAGTTTATTTCTTACAGGACAAAGTTTCTGCATGAAATTAAACGTCGTTTTTTTCCCTACACACTTAATTTTTATTTACATTTGCAAACAGATAATTCAATGAAACTAAAAGACCTTATGAACAGCAAAAAAATCATCCTATCCTTAAGTATACTATCTTGGTTTGTAACAGCTAATGTATACGCACAACCTCTTGATTACAGCAATATCAACATGAATAATCAACTGTATCATCCCGATATTCTTTCGATGAAAGTGGATAATAAAGCAATGAATTTCGCTTTGCCCATCATTACATTAAATTCGTCGGAACAGCTTACTTTGACATTTGATGATCAAAGCGACCAATCAAAATATTTGAAATATACCTACATCCATTGTACATACGATTGGAAACCAACCCCAAATTTTCAGCAACTTGATTACATGAATACTTTTATGGAAGGTGATATTTTTGATTATCAAACCTCATCCAACACCATTCAATTTTATACAAGTTATTCGTTGGACTTTCCTAACGAAAATGTAAGCATTAGTAAGTCTGGAAACTATATCCTTTATATATACGAAGAAGACAACGGAAATTATACGCCTGTGCTTACTCATCGGTTTATTGTAGTGGAAAATCTGGTTGACATAATGCCTCAAGTACAGCAATCAACGAACATCGCCACACGAAATACCAAACAGGAAATATCTTTTCAGATAAACAGCGGCGCTTTTCGCATAAATAATGCCTCACGAAATTTAAAAGTTGTCGTCAGTCAGAATGGACGTTCTGATAATGTTTATGTCGCTACTATGCCAACGGTTATTTTAAGCGACGTATTGAAATATAACCGTTCCGATGAAATTGTATTTGAGGGGGGCAGCGAATTTCGTATTTTTAATATTCGTTCATTGCGTAGCGCTATGGAAAATATCAGTCGGCACGCTTACGGAGATGGCGCAAATCATACCTTTGTGAATGTGGATAAGGAAAGAGTTTATTTACCTTACGAAGAAAGGATTGATATTAATGGATGTTATTTTATTGCAGCGGATGACGGAATAGATTTGCAAAATGCTGATTATACTCATGTATATTTTTCTCTCAATTGCATGCCCCCAAAAGATGTAGACATCTATATTTATGGCGAATTGACAAATTGGCAGTTATCGCCGAGTTCAAAATTAGAATTTCATCCTTATAGAAAGCAATGGGAAGTGTCTTTATACCTCAAGACAGGTTATTATAATTATACCTATCTGGCTCTTCCCAAAGGAAGTACGCAAGCTACTTTTATGTATACCGAAGGCAGTTCCTGGCAAACAGAAAACAGATATACTTTCCTTGCATATTATCATGGTGATGGATTGGCTTACGACAGAATTATTGGATATACACAATATTTCTCCTTTGAAAAGCAACCTTCCCCTTCCATGAACTTTTTAAAGAAACTGCAAAGATAGAAAAAGATAGAAAAAGAAGCACGAAAGTAATCGTGTGAAAACAAACCATCAACGCTGTCATTGCAATTCTTACTTTTTATCCTAATTAGAGGCTGTCCGAAAACTATCAAACGTTTCGTATATTCGTCATTATGAGTTGATACATTTTGAAAACAGGCAGTATCGACATGTTGAATAATTACGCTTTCATAATGTCATTTTGTCCATCATG
>JAIROC010000140.1 GCA_031257735.1 Bacteroidales bacterium
TTTTACTTTTTGCTTCGGTGTTCCTATTTTTCCGGCGTTTGCCTGCATGTCCTGAGCCATTACACGCTTGCCAAATATCGTTAATCATCTCAACGTCAGATAAGAAACTTCTATTTCGCAGAAAAAACGGGTTGCAAAGGTAGTATTTATTTTTGAAATTACAAACAAGTTTTGAACATTTTTTTATTTTTTTTCAAAAAATGAGAACAGAAGTACGAAAAAGACGCTTTTGTGAGGGAAAAACCGATTGATAAATCACGAGTTTATTATACAAATCCTTTTACATAACGCCTATGAAATGTAATTTTGGGTAAATTGAGTATTTATGTTTTAAAATGGTTTTATCTAACACATTTTGTTGGCCGCCCCTGTTCCAATATTGCCGTGTCGCACATTCGTGATATCACACCATAACTAGTCCTTATGCCACAGGTTGACCAATCAGCAGGGATGTTATCTAATCTATATAAACCGCTGTTACTAGTGCAACTAATACAATGAACACCCACCGCCAAATTCCAAGCCGAATTACTATAGCTGGTAGGTACTAAATACCAGCCCGGATTGCTCATCTGAGCAGCGGAAAAATACGTTGTCCATAAACATTCCAATTCTGAAGCTGATGTTGGACGCCATCCTAGTGGGCAGCCTAACGAAGATATAGTCGTACCGTGAGCATTATACCAATTATTTTTTATTTCCAATTCTTGTCCGCATGTTCCTTTAAATGCTCCGTCCGCCACCAAATCTCGACAATAGCTGCCCACTGCTGTTAAACCCGGTGCACAAATTCCACTATTATGGATTACATCCCGCCCTACACCGCCGGGACAACCGGTAGCGTCAGTCAAAGACATGATAGTAGTTATGTCATATACGATATCGTTTACTGTAATTCCGTTTACAACAAACGGTTTTGTCCCTTTTAAGGTATATCTTCCACCGCTGTATGATGCCGCATTCGGCGGATAATCCGTAGCATAGGCACAGGCATTGAATTTTGTAGGAGTACCGCTTGCTAACGTTACTTTAACCGTTGCGGCAAATGTGTTGGTCGTATTTGCGGCACTTCCTTTTATCCATACACCGCGTATGTTTCCGCTGACTATGGTACATGTAAGCGATGAATATTGATTGCCACTGTCTGCAGTAACTGTTGTGGCGCTTGGCACAAGCGTGGCAGGCAACCAACTACCTAATGTGTTTGCGCCGGTTACCGGTTGAATATCCACAAATACCCATACTTCGTTACGATGATTGGCGTCGCTGCCTTTCCACGATAAATCAAAGGTTACGATTTTCGTTGCATAATCCACTTTGGTATTGGTAATAGTTACCGGAGTAGTGCGCTGTGCACTTGCAGCAATACTTGCAAGCATTGCGAAAAAGAAAAATTTTGATTTCATGATTTTTGGTTTTTTAATTATTATTATTTTTTGCAGCATTTGGAGATTGTTTTATATAAGCACCCGCAAACACAAACAACTTTTACAAAACAATCCCCTGCTGCAACTTTTTATTCGCTGCCTTTTTCCACGATTTCTACATTGGTTTGCGGGATTTTCTAAAAAGAAAACGTGAATTTTAATTTTATAGCCGTCGGAGGTTTCTCACAAACCCACACTCGAAAAATAAAATCATAATCCACGTTATACAAACTTGAATACTTCGAGTGTTAAGATTTTGTGAGTTTCCGACCCTTAAATAAAGAACATCAATAACGCTGCAAATATAACTACATTTTTTTTATTTGCAAATTTTATTTTGTTTTGTATATTTTTTATACATTTGCATCAATATTACACAAAAGACATATTTTAACCATGATGGATAAGTTTCTATGCGCATTTATGAAAAATTGGAGAATTTTATAACGATTTATACCAAGTGCTGCATTTCAATGAAGCGCTGAAAGATATTAAATTTGAAAGCGAACAGTAAAGTAACGCTATTCGGATGTAAATAAAATACAAACTATTTATTTAACGCTACAACCTATGAACGACAAACAAAAACAAGCTGAAGAATATTTTAATTTGGGAAATGTTTATTATGACAAAGGCGAATATGACAATGCCATTGATGCATACAAAAAAACCATTGCGTTGAAGCCAGAGGATGCAGCGGCATATAACAATCTGGGAAATGCTTTTGATAACAAAGGCGAATATGACAATGCCATTGATGCGTTCAAAAAAGCTATTGCATTAAAGCCGGAGACTGCAGAGACATATTACAATCTGGGAAATGCTTATGATAACAAAGGCGAATATGACAATGCCATTGATGCGTTCAAAAAATCTATTGCGTTAAAGCCGGAGACTGCAGTTGTATATTACAATTTAGGAAATGTTTATAGAAACAAAGGCAAATATGACAATGCTATTGAAGCATACAAAAAAGCCATTGCGCTGAGTCCGGAGGATGCAGTGGCATATAATAATTTTGGAAATGCTTATTATGACAAAGACGAATATGACAATGCCATTGATGCGTACAAAAAAGCCATTGAGCTGGAACCGGATTATGCAGCGGCATATTACAATTTGGGAAACACCTACACTAAAAAAGGCAAATATGACAATGCTTTTGAAGCATACAAAAAAGCCATTGCGTTGAGTCCGGAGGATGCAACGGCATATAATAATTTGGGATATACCTATATTAATAAAGGCAAATATGACAATGCCATTGATGCGTGCAAAAAAGCCATTGAGTTGAAACCGGATTTTGCAAAGGCATATTATAATCTAATAGCCTTAGGTCAAAAAACAAAAAACAGATATATTGAGACCATTGCGAGCATATTAAGTAATAATAAAAAACATTTCAAAATAGACATCGTCAATATTATGAGCCAATATAAAGATATTGATACGCTAATTGAAAAATTATTGGACATAGACTATGACGATTATTTTTCCCAAACGTTAACCAAGTATAATAAAAATGAAAAAGAGAGCGAAGAATATGCTGCTTGTAAAAAAATATACCTGTCTTCTATTAACATTATGCAATTATTACATGTTAGTCGTAATGAAGAAACAGCATACGGTTTTGCTCACTACACCCATAAGGACACCGCAGAAAAACTTTTGATAAAAAAGAAAGCGGACGAGGAAATTTCGCATTTTAGATTAAATTCTATTTTAACCTCTAATGACCCGACCGAAGGAATGATTGCTTTTGATTATCTTGGGATAGAAAATGAAGAAACGAACAGGGCTTATCAGGCGTTTATCGCCTGCTTCACTTTTGACCCCGAATGTTTAAACCAGTTCAGGCTTTACGGCAAAGAACAGGGACAGGAAGCTACGGGAGTAAGTATCGTTTTCAGGAAAGATTTTTTTGCAGACGAGCCCATAGCTATGGCGCCCGAATATGCCATGAGCATGCGGGATGATAAGGATATGCCCGTAAAAACAAAGAAAACGCCGGAAGAAAAATATCCATTGTACCGGTGCATTTATATTGACCCGGCCACAAAGATGATTATTGCATTGGGCCATAGAGATGATTATACTTTTTTCCGTGAGGAGCCAACGGCAAACAAGGAAACGATACAGAGAAAAATAAATGATTATAAAGATGATGTAAATCAAAATCTAAAAGATGTACAAAGAGAATTTGAACACCTGAAAGTACTCATTGAAATTAATGAAAACAAAATAGAAAAACAATTAGTCTGCGACTTGCTGCTTAATTTGCGTTACTTGGTCAAGCACGTTGCCTTTAAGGAAGAGCAGGAATGTAGAATAGTAAAAGTCGAAGCGCTGGCCAATCACGACAAAATAAAATTGGAAGACGACAAAATGTTTATAGAAACACAAGCCATTGGCAAGTTTATTGATAAAATATATTTCGCGCCCAATGCCGCCGATATGGAATTTTTTCAGGAAAAGATGGTTTACAATGGTGATGGCTCGAAGCATATTAAATGCTACCGGTGCAATCATCCGATACGAATAGTAAGGTAATAAACGGCAATGTATCTTTCTACAAATACGATTTTTCAGCCGCTGCCAATGTCTCGAAAAATTAGTATATGTAGCTAAATAATTCGAAACGTGGCATTCCACTTATCAGTTAGAAGGTCATCGACTACCCATAATGAAGATATATAGAATCCACGTTGC
>JAIROC010000175.1 GCA_031257735.1 Bacteroidales bacterium
ATGGACGGAAACAGTGTGGTATTGGATATGCAGGAATATCCTGCAGGTATTTATGCGGTATCTTTGTACTGCAACGGACAAATAGTAGAAACTAAAACATTTATTAAGGAATAAAAAAACAGCTTTGTCATTTTCCTCTCCGAAAATTATTTTCGGAGAGGAAAGGCAAAGCAATAAAAGAATAATAAATTAAATTAATTAAAATAAAAAATATTATGGAAAACAGACATTCCAATTCGATTCCACCGGAAGATGTGGAAGTATTAAATCAAAAAGTGCGTGAGATAAATGAAATTCTTAATCGTTATGCCAATCCGCTAACGCCAAAAGAGCGTAGAGAAATACTCGTTCGCTCTATCCACGCAGGCTATGCCTGCATTTATTTTTAATACATTTTCCATTTCAACCTATACTACTGACATTGGTTATTTTTTTATATTCTTTTTACTGCGCGGGTAGAACCTGCGAGGATAATTCGAACGAGCTAGAACCGCGTCCGAACGGGAGTTTATGGACAAAATTAATATTTTGTATGTTATTTAGTTACAAAAAAATAATGAAAAAAATCACTATCTCAGGCAACAAAATAGGGGTCTAAAGAGTCATATACATGTAGGAAAAAAAATTGATAACAATAAATAAAAAATGTATGTAATTATTTTGTATATTTGCAAGTAAATTAAAGAACAACACCATGAAAAGGAAACATCTTATATTGAGACATATAGAAAAAAAACTATCGGCATCTTTGAGCAAAAAAAGATGCAGGAGTTTCTTTTGTTGTCTATTTTCTTTTCATTACATATATAACTCATTTGTTTTAAATAATTTAAAGAATATAATTTTTGTATACGTCGGAGACTTTATTTCTTCAAAAATGAAAATAGTGCGTTTTCGTTTCGGTTTCGATGATGGAGTTAAACCTTCTTTATCCCTGCACTTAGGGAAACATTTCTATCCTGAGGCGGGGTTTCCCCCGCAAGTGAAAAAATAAAGCAAAATAAAAATAAAGATTCATTCAAAATCTTTATGTAACTCAAATTTTATTTGTGTCAAATGGCGTAAAATAAAAGAGCGCGGTCTATACTATATATATAATTTATTTCAAAAATAGCAATGCGCCGACAAATAGTAAACAATACGCAATGTATGACACATTTGTTTCTTCGTATCAAGACTAAAAACGGAGCGGTGGTGTTTACCGGATAGTAAACTCACTGAAACGAGGTTACTATCAACACGTTAGTTGTAATGTATAATTATACATTAACAAATGTAAAATAAAATTAGTATTTTAATTTAAAAAATTGTAATTATGAGAGTAATTAAATTTAAAACAAGCTCAGGAAGTAACTCTTCCGATGAAATTCACGTTAGCCATAAGGCTAACACGGCGTTTAACCCTTTAAAACAGAAAGGAGGATTTAAAATTTTGAAAAAACCATTTATCTATTGTAGCGGCATATTATCATGCCTGCTTGTATTTACTATGTTTACGTCTGTGGGATGTGAGAAACTAAAACCTGTTGTTCCTACTTCCTTGCCTACTACCACTACTTTTTTAAAAGTGGAATATGCTGGCTGTAATAATCAAACAGAGGGCACAAAGAGTCAGAGAACAATAGAAGAAAATCAAAATGATACGATTATTTTTGATTTTCAAAATGACACATTAATAATCACAGTAGGAATTAATTACATTTGTTGTGCTAAATTTAATGCCATTCAAAACATTAACGATGACGCCATTTCATTGATTATGAATGATACAACTGTTTCCTCTGAAGAGTATTGCAGATGTGAATGTAATTATGTATTTAAGTATTATTTCACAAATTTATCTCATGAGTCATATGAAGTCAATGCTGTCATTAAATCGCCAGATAGTAGTGTATATAAACAGATTTTTCAAACTTTTAACATTAATTAATTATGCAAACAAAAATTATAATACGGTTAGTAATAGGTGTGTTTTTTATTTTCAATATTACAGCTATTAATGCTCAAGTTATTGAAACAATAGGTCAAAATAACAATAGTTTTGAAATTATTTCCAGTTCAGAAGAGGGACTAACAATCAAAGTTACAATCGGAAATTATAAAAAAACACCTGTAATTATTAATGGAGAAACCTACTATTCTGTTGAAAATGAAATAGGAACGCCAATAATAAAAAGTGGTTATCCTGATTTACCAAAAATAACAAAGAGCATAATTATTCCTAATCTTTCAGATGTAAGTGCTTCTGTTATTAGTTCCGAATACATAGATTTAAATATGCAAGTAGCACCGTCAAAAGGTATTCTATTAAGAACAGTAGATCCAAATACTGTTCCTTATGCTTTTGATGCTGTGTATAATTCAGATCAGTTTTTCCCTCAAGTATATTATGATATTGGAGATCCATACATATTACATACAAAAAGAGGAATAGTTTTAAAATTATATCCATTTTCCTACAATCCTATTCAGCAAATTGTAAGAGTTTATACATCTTTAACAATTAATATTTTATTTAATGGGTTAAAATACTCAAAATGCGTTGTATCAAACTACTAGTGTTCCCAATAAAAATTTTGATGTTGTTTATAAAAATCACTTCATAAATTTTTTAGGCTCGACAACTAGAGGAACATATACAAATGAGAAAATGTTAATAATTTGCTATGATGATTTTCTTACTGAAATGCAACCTTTTGTCGTTCACAAAAACAATATAGGACTATACACAGAAATGTATAGATTAAGTAGTGTTGGGACTACACCTGCAGAAATTAAACAATTTATTAAAGACAAGTTTGATGCAGATAATCAGTTGACATTTGTGTTACTTGTTGGCGACAATGCACAAGTTCCGACATTCACTTATGGAGGGGGAGGTTCTGACCCTCAATATTCTCTGCTCGCGGGGAATGATAACTATCCGGATGTTATTGTGGGTAGATTTTCTGCCGAAAACTCCGATCAGGTTACAACTATGGTAAATAGAACTATCAATTATGAAACAACTCCACATCAAGAATCTGCATGGTTTAAACGAGGCATTGGTATTGCAAGCGCTCAAGGTCCCGGAGATGATAATCAATATGATTATCAGCATATTCGAGAAATTAGAAATGTACTTCTCAATTGGAATTATAATGCAATTAATGAATTATATGATGGGAGTCAGGGTGGTATTGATGCTGTAGCAAATCCAACGAGTTCCATGGTTGCTGCTGATATTAATAATGGTGTTTCTTTAATTAATTATACGGGACATGGTTCTGTAACAGGATGGGGAACAAGTGGTTTCTCAAATACACATGTTATGGCACTAAATAATATTAATCAATTGCCATTTATATTTTCAGTTGCTTGTGTAAATGGTAATTTTACAAATAACACTTGCTTTGCAGAAGCATGGTTAAGAGCGAGTAACCAACAACCCACTGGAGCAATAGGCTTTTACGGTTCTTCTATTAATCAGTTATGGAGTCCACCAATGGAAGCACAAGATAAATTCAATGAATATCTTGTAAATGAACAATTTGAAACTTTTGGAGAGTTATGTTTTGCAGGTTCTTGTGCAATGATAGACAGATATGAGAATAGTGGCATTGATATGTTTTTAACATGGATTTATTTTGGAGATCCTTCTGTTTCCTATATTGATCAGTGTCCTTTCGATCTTCTTATTCGCGATACTGACGATGACGATGGAACAGAACCTAATCCAACCAATCAACATACGTATCGTTCTCCCAATATTTGGGTACGTAATATAGACGATGATGAATTAACTCATGAAGATCCAATAAACAATGCCCTGAATTACGTTTATGTACGCGTAGAAAATAAGGGAAATCAGCCTTCGTTAGGGACTGAAAAATTACATCTCTATTGGTCAAAATCAAATACCAACTTATCATGGCCTGATGGCTGGACAGGGGGGCTTTCTATAAGTGGTCTTTTACTGGGTGATTATATTGATTCCATAGACATACCGAGTATACAACCCGGAGGTGAGACCATTGTAAAATTTCAATGGAATGTTCCCGACGGCAATGACTATGAAAATTATGCTGAGAAGGGGCATTTCTGTCTATTAGCGAGAATTGTAGCTTCAAATGATGCTATGTATAGTGACAATGGTTCGAACATAGATATCTATGTAAAGAAGAATAATAATGTAGCTCAGAAAAACGTATCTATTCTTCATATAGGATCAGGAGGAGGTAGCATTGGAGGGTTAGTAGTTGTTGGAAACATGTATAATCAACCACATTCTTCCTGTTTACAATTTAGAGCAGACGAAGGATCTACCCTTCCTGAAGCAGCAACAATAACAGTTAAATTAGATGATGTTTTGTATCAGGCATGGCAAAGAGGCGGAGCAATAGCTGATAACGCAGAAGAGATAGGAGAACAAATCTTTGTGATT
>JAIROC010000179.1 GCA_031257735.1 Bacteroidales bacterium
CTTTTGCGTTTGCAGGGGATCTAATTCAAGGGATTTAAAAACGGCATCATTGCGGTAACGCTCTTTTAAAAAGCCAACTTGCCCGCCGGCATCAATCACAAGAAAACCTTCCTTGTAAAATCTTTCGAGTGTTCCAGCAAATGGGCGGGGGCTAACAGGTAAAGAAAATTCTGTAGCATTATGCCAAACAACGTGCGGCTCGCCATTTTCATCTATAACATTTGGTAATTTTTTTTGAATTTCTCTTGCCAATTCAAAAAAATGTTGTAACTTTGCATCCATAAATGCGGCTTTGTTGTCGTTGCCGATGGAATAATCTTCGGTGGTTACGGGCAAGTCGCTTTTTTCGTATATTCTAACGTCAGATATAGCCGTATTATGAAGTTGTAATTTGCCAACTTTTTCGTCTCGTTTCTTTGATGGCGTTAATTCTTGTGCCGTAAATCTCACATAGTACTCTTTGCCGTCAATTCTAACTTTGCCCAAATAATTGTGATAACCTGTAAAATTATTGTGTTCTTTGTGCCCCTCTTTTACAATTTCGCTTTCGCTGTAGACCGGCACGGCGTTCTCAAATACTTCTTTCAACTGTGGAATAATTTTTTTTGTATCAACGCCCCTGTGTCTTATTATTTTGTCAAAGGCAGTATTAACAAAAGCAACATTCCGATTATCATTTTTATTCTGCGCCTCGCCGATTTTCTTGTACGTTTCAAGCAATTGTTCGTCTGTTAAACTGTGCTGCACTATCCCTGTTGCCGCCAAACCTTCTATCAATTGCAGTTTATTTGCTAATTCCCAATCGCCAAATGAACTTTTAAAAGAATTTGTCCGCACTTGCAACCATTCCTGTTCTGTCAATTTTGACGGTTGACCATTGGGAGCCATCATAAACGTACTATCATAAATAGCTCGCTGTTTGATTTGCATTATTTCAGACATAATAGCTAACTGTCCTTGTTCCTGCTGTTTTTCCTGCTGTTCTTGACTTTGATTAATCTTTTGTTTTTGTTCTGTTATGCCAAATAAATCGTAAAGAGTTGGCAAAGGCGCCGATGATTTGACTTGCTCCGGTTGCGCTGGTACAGCTTGTTGCCGATACAAACCAATATCCAATCGCTTTGAAAAATCATCATTCAGGCGTTTCTGTAATTCTCGCGCGATACCAGCAGCACCTCCACTATGGGTAAGAATAATGCCGGGTTTACCATACATGTCCACACCTGTTTTAGCAGCAGTAAAAATCAAATTCGCCCGGTTATAAATATACTTGTTAATACCAATACCCGCCTTTGTTTGCGTCGTTTCTATGAACTGTTTTTCGCTATTTGAAAGTTGCGTTTTATAAGAATTTTTTTGCAAAATAATCAGATCGCTCCCCACTTCCGTGCCGGCGTTATCGCTCATCAGGTTGTTGGGCAGGCGGACTGCTGATACGAGGTTGGTGTTTTTCATCAGCCATTCGCGCACGGGTTCATTACTTTGGCTGTTCATCACGCCCTGCGAAGTAATGAATGCCAGCAGGCCACCTTCGCGAAGCATTTCCACGCTTTTGAGAAAAAAATAGTTGTGTACGGTGCGGGTCGCTTGCCGTTTTATAATGTCGTTGCTTTTGGAAAACGAAATATCAAAAACGGCGGTGTCGCCAAAGGGAATATTGGATGCTATCACATCGTATTTGTTGTCCAGACGGTTTTCGATTTCTTCATAACCGGCGATGTGTACTTTGTCGCCGGGATACAGGTGCGAAAGTATTTTGCCGGTCAATAAATCTTTTTCAAAACAGCAAACAGTTTCCATATTTCGGAAAGTGCTTTTGAACGCATCGATAAACGCGCCGTTGCCTGCCGAAGGTTCAAGGAAACGCGCGGATACGACGCCGCTTTCCTTCAAGACATCAGACAAGGCTTTAATGATTTCCGGTGGCGTGTAGAAGGCCGTCAGTACGGAACTTTTCAAACTATCAAAATAACTTTTGTACTCCTGTTCGTCCTTACTGTTTTCGCGGATGAGTTTGTGCAAGTCCGAAACCATCGGGAATAAATCCACTTCCGATTTTGTCCAGTAGGCTTTGTCCGCTTCCGTTTGTGCCGGATTGAGGATACATTTTATTCCGCCGAAGCCGCTGTATTGTTTTAAAGCAATTATTTCTGATGATGTCGGTTGCCGATGCTCCTTTTCAAGAATAAATATAGTGCGGATAGCATCTATATTTGCCTGCAAATGCAGCCTTTTATTAAATGGCATGGTGATCCAAATAAATTGCTACAGTTCCTGTTAATTCTGTATAAAGGTTATTAAACGCCGATTCATAATCAAAATCGTCAAACAGAGGATATTTGGAAAATACTTCCTCGCATTCGGGAAGTAATTTCATAACTAATTCTTTAATTTTTTCTTCTGGAACAATACCAGAAAATTCATTTTGCAAAATATTTACCAACGTATCAAACTTGGAAAAATGTAAACCATCGAATAATACTTGAGAAGCCTGTTCACCTGCCTCAATATGATTATAGCCATTTTTAATCGCATCTTCATAGGTTTCCACTGCTAAAGCAGCACGAGCGTTAATAAATGCTTCATCAATTAAATTTGGATGGCTTTTTTGAAGAAAATCCGTCAAAGATAACTTGTAGTAAGATAAGTCACGCATAATTTTTCATATAATTTGACACAAAATTATACAAATAATTAAATTAAAACAAGTAAATTTTAAATGATGCACAAATGACTATAATAGAGAGTACTACAACATTAAAAAAACGACCGTTTTTTTAGTTCGTAAAGTTTTGGCAAAGATAAATAGTTTTTTACATTTGTCCAAATTTTTTTTACGATTTTTCAAAAAAATATAATAATAATTAATTATGCCTGACATCAACAGACTAAATGTCATTAAAATAGCAAAAGAAAAACAATATACAATTTCCGGCGCAAAAATTCCGCTAGATTTCTATAAAAAAGAACTCAATCTCGCATTCTTTGCAATTGAAGAATTCGGGTACGAATACAATCGCACAAAGACTGGTAATAATCAGTCTAAACAATACAAATATATAACGCTTACCAAATATTCAGAACACAATAATCACCGGGCAAAAGAACGAGATATTATAATACATAAATCTACCAGCGGAGAATATCACTTCTTCACACGCGGAGATGACACAAAGTTTGCAAGAGGCAGCATATTTGACCTAATTCAAGGACATGCCAACAAAAACTTCATAGAAACGCTATCTATTCTTGACAAATTTATTGCTAAAAAAGGTCTTGGCGACAAAAATTTATCGCTAAATATTGTACGCTCTACTCGAGATAGCGAAATAATAGAAAAAGCTATTTCAGAACATTCCAACGTCCGAGCTATAGATGACTATGCTTACTTAAAAAGCAGAGGTATCACGCCTGAAATGGCGAATCATCCATTATTTAAAGACCAAATCTATAACGCAAAACATACAACAATAGACGGTACTACATATGATAATACTGTTTTTCCTATTCGCGGAAGCAAAGGTATCATTGAATACGATGTCCAAAATTCCGATAATTTGACACAAGGGTTCGATATAAAAAATAACACATACAAAGGAAAAACAGAAGGAGCATATACTGGTTTTTGGCGCAGTAATTATGACAGAACAAAACCGATAGATAATATATTTATCGCAGAAAGCCCTATAGATTGTATTTCACATTATTTTTTAAATGAAGAAAAACTAATAAATAAAAATATACTCTATATGGCAACTTGCGGCACATTGCAAGATAGCCAAATAGAAGTCATTCAAAATGCTTTTCAAAAAGGTATACCAATATATGATGACAACTTCCATATAATAGGGACTAAACGACCTGAAAATTTAACGCTACTTTTTGATAGAGATTTAAAAGGTGGCTATTATTCTGCCAAAATGCTAAATGCAATAAATTTTCCTGATGTGCAAAAACCACCAATGCCTAATGAAGTTGATTTACTAATGACATCCGAAGAGAAAAAAATTGCAAATATTGGACGCGCATCGTTTGCTAATGCAGACATCATTTGTTCACTAAATGACAAAAATAACTCTGCAAATATCCATTTTATTATACCAAATAATAACAATGATAAAATATATTCGAAATGCACTGAAAAATATATTCAACATGAACTTTACAAACTAAACAGAGATAATGCATATAAAACAACAGCTACGGAGCCATTTTCGTTAAAAACCCAACAAAACGACAACACCAAACTTGCCTTTACTGTAAGTTTTAGAAATATTCAAGACCACTGGAAAATTATTAATAGTTTTATAATTGATAATAAATTCAACAAATCAGAAAAAATTAAAATAGAAACCGCCATATTAAAAGATTTTAATGATGACTTGAAAGCGATAAAGGGTATCGACAGACAACTACAAAACATATTTGATAATCGCCTAAAAACAATAGAAAACCCATATAAAAATTTTGCCCATGACAACTACAAAAAACCAAAGATAAAAATATAAAATTAGGCTTTAGGGGATGAATGGGGTGGACGTATATTTTTGAGAGATTTTGAGGGAAATCCCTTGTTGAACAAGGGATGTAAGCGTATCTTTGCACTATAAATTTTTTAAAAAAAATATCATGAAAACTTACTATGTTATAGAAAGCGCGATTTATACGCTAACAGAGAAAAAAGAAACGAAACTAAAAACCATCTTTCCGCACTATTGGAAAGATGGAGAAGAAAAAAGAGAAGAGCGATTACAGTGGATTGAAAAAAACGGAAAATTCATAGCAACTGCTATCGTAGAAAACTATTAGGCGTGGAAGATGAATAAAAAACCAAATTTTTAAACTTCAACGGATTTAACGGAGAGTACAAAGTGATCGAACGGTGGACAGACGACTTAGGCATATGGTACGTCAAAGTGGCCATTACCGGCGAGCTGCTGCACCCGCCGGAAGAACAGAAAAAAGTGGACATGTCAAACGTCCGGTTACCGTATAAAGATTGATTATTATTCGATGGTACAAACCCTTTATAATATACTACATGAATAACAACGCCCAAAAAAACATTGAAGCATTAAAAACGCTTATCACATGTCCGAACTGTTGCCATTGCAAACAAAGCCCTTTGCATGACGGCTGCTTTTATTGTTGGCGGACAAGTACAGTGGAGGTAGAATGTATTTACCGGTGCGAACACTTCTGCTTTAACGACCACCTGAAGTCTCTGTGGGAGCAAGCAGTGCACTCTCAATTATAGTCTTATAGTCAAATTTAAAGTAATATACCCTGTGAAGGTGTTATAGCAGAACAACTAAAATACTTATCTATATGAGAAAATATAAAAAAGTTGACCTTAAAGTATGGTCGACAACATTGAAAAGGCATGCATGGTGGATGCTACTGCTTATAATTGGCCTAAGTGGGCTAATTTCTGTTAATAATTTACTTTCTGATATTCGTTCCGCTGAAGATGACGTAAAGAAACGAGTGTTGGGCGAAAATTTATTGAAACTGTTCAATTACTTGCCAAACAACGACAGTATAGGCGCTGGGGATATATTCCTGTTAGGTGAAGCATTAGTAGCCTATGAAGATTATCTTTTGCCTATACTGGCGAAAAACAAACAGCAACAAGAAGAAATTAAAGATTTGTATCCGTTTTTACAGATTATTCCTGTTACTGTTATAGACAGTTTACAAGACTTTAACGATGCAGAAGAAGCTGTATTATATTTTCGACATTTTGACTATACTACTCTATCAATGGCAGACAGCCTTTCTCTTTATCCTAAATTTTATAAATGTATCGATGAAAGCAATATTCTACAATTCAGAAATTTTCAAATATTCTCCCATTTCTGCAATGTCGGGGAACTACCCTACACAAGACGGGTTCTGAACTATCAATATAAAAAAATTGATAGCAAATTTTTGTGTAATAAATATTTATTTAGATAATAAAGAAATCATGAAAATATTAAAACAACAATGTGAAGCGGCAATAATTGGTAAGTTAGAGGTGATGACGCGGAACCTCTACTTGCCGGATTTAGCGATTTACACCCGCGAAGGGAATAGCTACCATAACTTTGCTCAGGTTAAGAAAATTGAAGAACTCCTAAAAAAGCAAGGTGACGGTTTCCGTGTAGCCGCAAAAAAAGATTTTGAATACCTTTCCAGTTTAGGCAGCTGCTGGTGTAAACAGGGGAAAAAGAGTAATGTCTATGCCGGACGTCTTTTTGGCAATAAGAACAAAGAAGGGGCAACGGTATTCCTGCCTGCAGTAGGCTATTATTGTTATAATATATTCGAAAAAAATTATTCGCTCGTAGATTATGGTAGCTGCGCCGCTTATTGGAGTAGTACGTACTATGACGATCGTTACTCGTATTACCTGAGCTTCGATAGTGACATGCTTCCCGATACGAGTATGGTTGGTGCTAACGACTATGGTCGTTCAATTCGTTGTGTTAGAAATTTTTTAACCAAATCCGAATACCAACCTGTAAAGAAAATACATAAAAATAGTATAAAACTGTGAAAAATAAGTAATTACTTATTCTTGACACCAATATGATACCGTAAAACACAAAATTACTGTATATCATGGATATAAGTACACAAAAATTATTCCTTTCACCCCGACTGAGTAAAAAAGGTCAAAGACAGTCAAACAATGTCAAAAACGGCCAAAATGCACGGAAATATTAGCTTCCGTGCATTTTTTATTATTTATGACAGTAAAAAAACGGTCATAAAAGGCCGAAGAATGCCATTTTTTTGATACGCCGGATTTAGCGATTTACACCCGGAAAGGGAATAGCTACCATAACTTTTCTCAGGTTAAGAAAATTGAAGAACTCCTAAAAAAGCAAGGTGGCGGTTTCCGTGTAGCCGCAAAAAAAGATTTTGAATACCTTTCCAGTTTAGGCAGCTGCTGGTGTAAACAGGGGGAAAAGAGTAATGTCTATGCCGGACGTCTTTTTGACAATAAGAACAAAGAAGGGGCAACGGTATTCCTACCCGCGGTAGGCTATTATTGTTATGATATATTCGAAAAAAATTATTCGCTCGTAGGTTCTGGTAGCTGCGCTGCTTATAGGAGTAGTACGTACTATGACGATCGTTACACGTACTACCTGAGCTTCGATAGTGACATGCTTCCTGATACGAGTATGGTTGGCGCTAACGACTATGGTCGTTCAATTCGTTGTGTTAGAAATATTGTATAACTTTGTATAAAAAATTACATTACGAAACATATAATCTTATGACAATAAATCAGCAAATTGAAGAAACTATTGAAGAATACAAATCTCTTAATCTTGGCGATGTCATAGATTACAACAAATACAAGTTGTATTCAATTGTTGCTAATTCAACGGCACTTGAAGGTTCCACGCTTACAGAGGTAGACACACAACTCCTATTAGACGAAGGAATAACTGCCAAAGGAAAACCTATTGAGCACCATTTGATGGTTAAAGATAACTATGAAGCTATGAAAGTAGCGTTGCAGTTAGCCGATAAGAAAACGCCAATAACGCCGGAAGTTTTACAAACTATCAATGCCTGTAATATGAAAAGTACCGGACAAATTGTTAGTTCGGCCTTAGGTATTGTGGATGGGACGAAAGGGGAATTTAGAAAAGTACAAGCCTATTCAGAAGCTCTTGGATATTATCTTGCACCGTCTAAAATACCGGATGCCGTTCATGTGTTTTGTGATGAAATGCAAAAGAAAATGAATACTGAGCCTTCTCCTTCAGATACTTTACTATTCAGTTTTATAGCACAAGCAAAGCTAATAATAATCCATCCCTGGCAAGATGGTAATAAACGAACATCTCGAATTATATCCAATTATATACAACAATATTTTAACCTACCATTGGGCAAAACAGAAAAAGCAGACGGGGAAGAATATCTTCGAGAATTAAAAATCTTTAAGGATACTGGAAATATAAAACCATTTAATAAATTCATGTCAAACAAATACATTGACATGCTCAAACACGAAATTCAAAAAAATAAAGAAAATCTGAACTGGGACATACCGAAAACAAAAAGGAGAAAAAAGGGTTTAGGCTTATAAAGTTTAATAAATTTATGTAAATTTGCAAAAATAAATAAAAGAGTAAGTAAAGAAAAATAATATGGAACAAAAACATACTGTAAAGGAAATGCAAGATTACATCACAGCAAGAGAATGTCTTATAACGACTATGGGTTGGTGTAACGATCTTCGCAATCATGCCACAGAACAAGATACTGAATTAGTAGATTTTTATATACAAGGGCTATACCGCTTGTTACATAATATCCGTATCGGAAGCAACGATGTTCAGGAAGTGCTGGATAAATATCCTCCCCTTGTCAAAAATGATAAATTAGATATGGATTTTATCAGAAACGAATATCGTAAACTCCGTCCATTTGTTCAAAATACAATATTCAATGAAATAGGGCAACCTGTATGTAAATATAACGATATGGATTTTACCCATTCACAAACAACTTCTCTACCGGTAGCCGCCGTATAGAATATGAACACAAATATAGATACCACTATTTATCAACTTAACAAAGTTGATAATTTGGCTATTTTTTCTCAAATAGAAAAAAAAATAATAACACTTGACAAATTCAAATCGCAAAAAAATCCATCTTTAATTATAATTGGCGGACAACCCGGTTCCGGCAAAAGCACACTTTGCTCAAGCATACAAGATGGTTTAACAAGTGATAATAACGCTTTGTTTATTGATATGGACGAATTGCGAGAATATCACCCAAAATATAAATTTATAAACAAAAATAACGATAAATATGCTGCTTTATATACCGGGCCGGATGCCGGCAAGTGGTCGGAACTGCTTCTACGCAGTGCAGCAAACAAAAAGTATAATATTGTCTATGAATCAACATTGAAAAATACGGAAACTATTTGTTTAATGGTACAATCCTTTGCTAAGTCCGGCTATAATGTTTCATTGCAAATGATAGTAGTTAAGCCCGAAATCTCACAAGTGAGTACTTATTTGCGGTATGAACTTTTGAAAGACGCACAAGGCTATGGTCGTTTTGTTATACCTAAATACCATGATGATAGTGTTGCCAATATTCCTAAAACATTACAAGCCCTAAAAGAGCAAGGATTAATAAGTAAAATTGAATTGTTTACTCGCGATAAATCGTTATTTCAAGG
>JAIROC010000182.1 GCA_031257735.1 Bacteroidales bacterium
GCATATTCTTTATCGTTTTATTTGACCGCAAAGGTAACACTTTTTTTAAAAACAGTTAATGGATAAATGGATAAAAAAAATCATGTTCCTGTCGAGGGGTATATAGTAAACAAATAAACGGGCAAGTAGTTTTAAGGCAACATGCCATCTTGTATTTGAAAATTTTCTATTCGATAAGACGGCGTGAAATTTCCATAAGGATAGCCGTAAATTTCTATAAGGGAAGAAATTTACGGCTGTCCTTATAGAAATTTACGGCAATAAGGAAAGAAATTTACGGCTATCCTTATAGAAATTTACGGCAATAAGGATAGAAAAAAACAGGAATTATTTTTGGGGTTTATTTCAAGTAATAATCCTTGAAAAAGTCTTCATATAGAGGTCGTTTATCTTTTTGCCGAGAAAATGTGGTGTAATTAGCATCCGAGATAACATATATTTTCGTAGAAGCAGTGTTTCTAAGATAAGCAAGATATTTGTTATCAACCTTTAATAATCTATAGTAATCCATTGCTTTTTCTTTATTATCAAATTTGGCAATTGTTACCATTTGACTGACATCGTCCACATAAAAGCTGGAAATATCAAATTCCTGTAATCTAAAAAATTCATTATTGAAACTATTCAAATGTCCTTTCAGTTGATATATTTTAACCTCCTTGATATTTGCGATAATAATCACAAAATGAAAACTTTGTTCATTATATACATACACTACCTCTGTTTCCGCAACTTTGGTAGAAGTGTCCGAAACATTGCTCTGTATTTGAGGTTTTATTTGTTTTAAGGCTTCCAACAAACCTGTAGCTGCCGTATCAACATCCGTAGCAGGATAATTCCGTATTATTTCCGTCAAAAGTGGAACTAAAGTATCATTTCCATAGAGTTTGCTTATTGCGATGGCTTTCAAATAGTCAAATTTAGGGGCAAGAGTAGGGAAAGGATATTTTTCTAATCCCGTATTTGCCAAGTTAATCGTATTTGCATATTCTTCCTTTATATAAGCCTCGTACACGGAAGTATAAAATTCTTGCGCTTCCTTCTGTTTCAGTTCTATTTCCTTATAATAATCGGGGTTGAGAATAATTCGCGCATAATTGGAATTAGGATATTGTTGAAGAATAATATCCTTATAAAAATCACTTTTCTCTTGATCATTCAAATAAGTATAGGTTTCATAGAGTTGAAAACAAATTGGCGCCCGTAATTTATGGTCTGGAAAACGTGTAAGAAAATCTTCCCATTGCTTGATTGCCTTTGGATTATCATACAAATCATCGCTATATATCATCCCCGAGTTAAACAATCCTGTTGCAATTAATTCATTTGACGCCTGTAGCTGTTCTTCTGTAAAAGGAACATCCTGTAAATAATAATTTCGGTCTTGCGGGTCGGAAGTTCTTGATGTTGGTTTTGTTTCTATTTTTTCCGTAGCTGTTGTATCGTCTTCAAAATTATCACTCATGGAATTATCAGCGAAAAATTCAGTAACCTTAATATCACTCAAGAACCAATAGTCTTCCAATTTTCTACTTCCCCAACGTTTACGAAATTCCTGCGAACCAAGTCGCACTTGTGTAGGATTATAAAAGACCCACGATCCTGAACTCGACGATTGTCGGGAAGAAGATTTTTTTGTATTTTCCATCATTCTTGCTTTTTCTTCTTCATCCGCAATTCGTTCTGCTTCACGTTGATTATAATCCATAATCAATTGGTCGATGTATGCAGTTCGTTCTTTTTCTTCCATGCGTGCAATTCGTTGCAATTTGTCTTGCGTTTCGACCAGCATTAAGTTTTCGACCAAATTTTTCAGAATGGATGCTCTCATCTTTATATCATTATAATCGGGAAATGTTGGGGGAATAATATTTACTACCGTATCATAATACATTTGAGCTTCTATAAATTGACTTCTGTCAAAGTACAACTCTGCCAATTCTAATGCCGACACTGTTTTTTGATAGACATTGTTGATACTCCAATATACGGAAGCTTCCAGATTTCTGATGGCTTCATCTACTTTATCCTCCTGTAAATCCAATTGAGCCATAGCATAAAAAATCTGATCTTTATAGGCTTCGTTTATTTCATCTTTCAACAGTTTTTTCAATCTTTCTCTGGCTATATTTTTACCTTTTCTGTCACTGAACCCACAAAGAGTAAGATTAATAACTGTATTAAAATCCATCTCATAGATGGGATTTCTTTTAAGTACAATCGTATATTGTTCTGCGGCATTTCGCAATTGTCCTAATTGTTGGTAAGTTTGTCCAAGAATAAAATGAAGTCTTGTTTTAAAATCTTTTTTTATTCGTTTTTCTTTCAACAATTCCGAAAGATAAATCGTTGCCTGTTCATAGTCCTTTTGCCGAAGCAACAGTTCCGAGAAAGTAGCTTCCCAATGTTGTTTGTATTTTTTGTTTTTACTTTTTTCAATAAATTCTCTTCCTTCTTCCAGACAAATTTCAGCTTCACTAATACGGTTCATTGCAAGATATGTCCGTGCTTTCCAAGTATGTGCATCGGGAAAAACATTTCCATTGGTATGCGTATTGACAATATAAGTAAATACGCTTAAAGCATCGCTAAAATCCTGTCGATGAAAATACGCTTTCCCCATAAGCAGGTAGCAATCATCTATGGGCTTACAATGTTCTACTCCCTTGATAAACATGGAATGTTTTTTTATTGCCTTTGAACACTTTTCAATACTGCGATCCAATTGCGGAGAACATTTTAACGCTTCTGTTTTATCAACAATAGGAAATATCGGAAGCATTGTTGTATAATTATCTTTAACAGCTTTATCTATCAGTTCAACAGCTTCTTTATAACTTTCGTTTCCATTGAAGTATATATTAAATCGCGTTGTTGTTCCATGATAGACGCGATAAAAAAGAGTATTTTTCCTTGTTGTACAGGACATCATACTGCACAACAAAACAACACTCATACAAAGAAATAAAACCTTTACTCTTGTCTTTTTCAATTTATAATGGTATCAAATATAATTACTGTATAATTCGGTAACTCTAACAACGGAAGACAGTATGTTTTTATTTTATACAAAATCAAAATGGAGTTATGGGTTATGAGTTATGGTTTATGAGTTTAATTAGTGTCTGTCTATATAGTCGGAATATTTCCGGATAATGAAGCAATCCTTGTCCGACAGCGCGTCATTGCGAGCGCAGCGAAGCAATCCCTAACCAAAGAACGCATTGATTGTCAGGGATTGCTTCAGTCGTGCCTCCTTCGCAATGACGTGCTGATTGTTGCGGGGAGCGCTTTTGAAACAACCCTATTTATACATTAAAGACAGACACTAATTAGTGTCTGTCTTTAATGTATAATTATAAATTAGGCTGACGCACGAAACCGCTTAATCAGTGTCATCATTGTGAAGGAAAAATGTCCCGTTAGGGACAAAATGTTGGTAGAAAATACAGCAGCTATTCTCCTCTTGAGCGCGCCGTCAGGTGTGCCATGTAAGATATTATCAGGTTGATT
>JAIROC010000183.1 GCA_031257735.1 Bacteroidales bacterium
ATCCCGCTCGTATCGGAGGCTCCGCGAGGTACTTTGTTGATATAGGTATTGCAGCCGATAAAGGGGATATAGTCGCCGGCGTCGAAGACGATGCCGATGTAAGGATGTATCGGGTTCCAGGGCATTATAGTCGTGAAATGTACGTCTATGCCGATTACTATCGTGAAGTGTTTGCTGGCTAATAACATATAGTTTTTACATAAGTTACGACCGGCGCAATGTACAAACTTATTTTTATATCAGCAAAATAAATGTAAGGTTTTTTTTTGCAAAAAATAAACGGCGCTTATACTTTTGATAAAATTTACCCATGTGCGAATATTTGATTTCAGAAAGAGAATTAAACGGGATACAGAACTTTTTGAACTGACTTTTGGAAAGTCGATTTTAATTTACTATTGTTAACCACTTTATCGTTGATATTACTTTTGTCGCCGTAATTTTTTTTTGAGTATAATTTTGCAGGTTCAAATACCTTTACTTTTTTCCCATTTTTGGGGGCGCTTCAAACAGGCTCTCATGCGACTAAAGTAGCGGGACATTACGCCAAACAGGGGGAGATATTGAGCATCGAAAAGTTTTGGGGACAGGGAAATTTGGATTTATCTTTTGTAATGTTTTGAATTTAAACTGCCAAATTCCGGAGTTTCAATTATGGCATATTCTCTTAACTGCTCTTTGGCTTTTCGCCAAAGAGTTTTCTTTAAACCGGCTCTAACAGTTAAAGTACTTATCTCTTTTTGGTTTTCGGAAAAAACTCTGATTGAAAAATGCCAGAAATTACATTTTACAGGAGTATGTAAAACCATGAAATTAAGATGATAATCATTGTTTCCTATATGGTCGGTATGGGAAAATTTCAATGAAATAATTTCCCCAATATTCCAGTAAAAACAGCCTCTGTTTTCATTTATAACAAAATCTATATTATAAACCGGTTCACTCGCTTCGTCTCCTTCGTTCCATTCACAAAAAAAATCTTTCTCTTTTTCGATTATTTCAATCTTATTATCTTCAATCAAAAATTCGCCTAAAAGATTTGTGGATAAATCTCTTAAATGGTCTGTCTGTTTCGCAATATATTCCTCTTTTAATTTATTGACGTCATCTAACAAATCCTGTGATGGAGTATAACGCAACAAAAACAACGGACATAAATCATTTGACCATTCTATTTTTTTGTAATCAGATTGCGGCAGAAGCCTGGCAGGATAATTCATTTTCCGCAATAAATTCATTTCTAAGTTTATTAATAGAATTATCCAAGTAATCTGTGAAAGAGAGTTTGGATATTTTATTTTCAAAAACAGTTATGGATGCCTCTGTTTTTTGCTCCGGTTCAAAAAATAAATCAAAATAGACGGACTTATTGTTTTTCTCAAAATAAATACATACACATTCATCGTCGGAAACGCCAACACTTATTACTTCGGGAGAAAAGGTAAGAAGATTTGACAATGACTGTTTAAAATCATTTTCAATTCCGTATAAAGAAACATTTGAAAATAAATGCTCTTTCTGCTTGAATGATTCACGAAATTTTAAATATAAATCAATCCATCTGTCCGATTTTTCTTCCTGTTCAACAAAAATACAGGTGTAAATCTTATTATCGTTTTTATTTTCCCAGGAGTTCAGTATTGATTTCGGCAAATATGGGTGATAAACTTCTTTTACGATACTGTTTCTCAACAATTTAGAATCGTAATTGTATAAAAACGGGGCGCTTTCATAATCGCGCGATATATTTAACAACATTGGCAACATATTAATATTCCGGATTTAATGTATTTAGAAAATCATCGCTTATTAAGCCAAAGAAAACCTCTTTTTGTTTAGCATGTATTTGATTCAACTTGTTTATCAATATATTCAAATCCGAAACGGGATTGAAATTTTCATAAACATTTATATCTATCAATGAGGCTTCAATTATTTTTTGTCCCTGCGGCGATGCTGATATTCTTCTGGCTTTATTGGTCAATGTCACATACGTTTTTAAATTGTCGGATTCATCGACCAGTCTTAAAATGGAATTATCCAACTTCAACCCTGCATTTGAAAGATCAACTGTTCCTTTTATCCCCCGGTAAATATCTATATTTTTAAACTCACTGATATATCTGACACTTACTCTGTTAAAATCTTTTATTGCCTTCTTGTCAAATAAATTGCTTATTATGTCTGATATGATTTGGAAGTATTTTTCCCATCCTGCATATTTGTCAGCCATACAATTGAAAACAACTTGATTGGAAATAAATTGTATCCGCACGTCGTCCTTAATAAAAAAACCGCCGCTATTGATTCCTGCACCAAAAGCGATTTGCGGATTGATGTCTAAAGCAATATTTATGGTTTGATTGGGTACCGGCAAGTACTGATAACCCAAAGGTTCAAGTATGCTTGATGCAAAACCAAGTATCAGTTCCTGTGGAATCCCCTGCGCATATCTGATTTCGACTAAGGTATCTTTCAGATTATCAGGATTTAATTTTCTCGGCAACGACATAATATACATTTTTTATTCGGGTGCAAAGTTATGAAATTATTTTAATTCAAAGACAAAACTTTTTTTCTTTTTTCTTCATCATCTCTTCAAAATGCTCAAATCAGCAGGGCGTATGTTTCACTTCCTACACGCCGTCCCAGAGCGTCGTAGCCGAATGTTACTTTGCCCTGTTGCGGGTTTATTACCCTTTCCAGCATCCCGCCGGCAGACCATTCGTAGAGCCAGCCTGTTGTCGTGGCTTTGAAGCGGATACCGTATTTCTTTTGCAGGGCAGTCCTGTTCAGGCTCGAATAGCCCTGCGGTTTCTTGAACTCCTTGAATATAAGGTTGCCTTCGCAGTCGTAATGGTAGAAGTAATTCGGGTCTTCCGTCAGGCGACCGCC
>JAIROC010000618.1 GCA_031257735.1 Bacteroidales bacterium
CATCAGAGAGCGAAGATATTCAGACAGAAATGGAAATGGAAGATGACTATATTCAAGAACTACAAGACAAAGAAAGACTTATAGAAGAACAAGCCGAAGCTATTAAAAAAAAGGATAAATCTCTCGAAGAACAAGCCAAAGCACTTGAAGAAAAGGATAAATCTATAGAAGAACAAGCTAAAGCACTTGAAGAACAAGCTAAAGCACTTGAAGAACAAGCTAAAATTATTGAAGGATTAAAAAAACAATTGGGTGGAAATACGTAGTCAATGTACAATAAACAATGGGCAATGAATAGTTCTTCGTTTGGAGTTGAAATGGAAAACGTATTAAAAATAAATGCAGGCATAGCCTGCGCGGATAGAGCGAACGAGGTAGAACCTCGTCCGAACGGAGAAACCAATTATTTTCACCCGTCCTGTATTTTCATTATTCATTGTTCATTGTTCATTGCTTACGTTAATTATTAATTTCCCAACGTATTTTTGTTTGTCTGTTATTACATTATATATATAGCTACCTGTTGCGAGATTGTTTACCGAAACAGCATCCCGATTACTGATATTTTGTTTGATTAATATCTTAGCTTGCATATCGCAGAGCATAAAGACAGCTTGATGTATATTCTCTGGCAGGGTAATATTTATAATGTTTGTTGCGGGATTGGGATAGACAGAAATTTTATGCGTTAAAGATAATGCCTCAATGTTGGTATTACAATTATTATCTTCTATGATATTGGTAAATTCACTCCAATAGTCAGTATTTTTATAATCCTCTGCCGAGCCACATACATATACGGGGATAGATTTATTTACTCCCCCGAAAGTGTATTCAAAAATCTGGGGAGGAGTTACTGCTTTTACATATATATTTGTTAAGCTGCTGCAACCGAGAAAAGCAAAATCTCCAATAGTTGTAACCGAATTAGGAATCGTTACACTCGTTAAGCTGCTACAGTCGCAGAAAGCTCCTTCTCCAATAGTGGCAACTGAATTAGAAATTATTACGGATATTAACCTGCTGCAAGAATAAAAAGCAGAACTTCCAATGGTGGTAACTGAATTAGGAATTGTTACGGATGTTAATCTGCTGCAAGAGTAAAAAGCAGAATTTCCAATAACGGTAACTGTATAGGGAATGGTATAAACACCTGTTTTACCAGCAGGAAAACATATCAATGTTGTTTGATCCTTATTGAACAATACGCCATTAGTAGAAGAATATGCTGTATTGTTTACATTCACAGAAATAGATATTAATCTGCTGCAAAAGAAAAAAGTATTTTCTCCAATAGATGTAACCGAATGGGGGATTATTACGGAGGTTAAGTCGCTACAAAAGGGAAAAGCCAAAAAACTAATAGCCGTAACCGAATACGTATTACCTTTATGGGTTACAGTAGTGGGAATATTAATATCCCCCCGATAAGGGTTACCTTGTCTATAAGTAAGTTCGACCTCATTTGAAGAGATAATATTGTAACAAAGGATTTCCCTGTCGTTATTAACGGCAGAGAAATCATGCGCCATTGTTTTATTTGTCATGCAAAGACAAAAGAATGCTAAAAAAAATACCAATACTTTTTTGGTTTTCATCCTCTTGTTTTTCATTTTCACCCGTAAGAGCAGCGGAGCTAATCATCTTGTATTTTCATTATTCATTATTCATTGTTCCATCTTTCACTTTTAATCTTTCCTTGAATGGTAGGAATGTCATAAAATCGGCATGATGAACGATATAGGCTTCTGTTGTTCTCTTTACCAAATCACCTTCCGCGGCGTGAGTAGCAATAATATGACAGACATCTGCAGGTACGCCGCACTGTTCCGCCAAAGAAACTCCCGAAAACGGATGACGCAGATATTTTCCGTAATTACCCGTTCCCAACTTGCCGTCCTTAAGTTCGTATTCCAACAATTTCCCAACATCCGCAAGTATCGCCCCAGAAACAAGTACGTCCATATTGACAGGTAAATTTGTCTTGAAAAAGCTGTTCATCTTTTTACCAGCCTCGTATGCCACATGAACAACGCAACGCTTATGCACCATAAAACTAACCGCTAAATCATCCCCGCAAAGCAAAGTAAACGGAATTGTCTGCAAATCGTCTACGGACAACACGCTTTTTGATAAGGCTAATTCCCATGTTAGCGCTGTCTTTTGTCTTAAATCTTCGTCTCCTATCCAGCGAAATTCTTCTTCCCAAAGTTGAAATACGTCTTCCTTTATCATTCTTTTTTTATGTTAAACGCCTATACCGAAGTATTCTATCTTTTCCTTTTTAAGTTCATTCGAGTCGTAAATATTTCTCCCGTCAAATAAAACAGCTTTCTTCATGGATTGTTTAATCACGCTCCATTGAGGTACACGAAACTCTTTCCATTCCGTAATAACCAGCAACGCATCTACATTCACTACTGCGTCGTAAATATCGTTGGAATAAGTTATTTTATCTCCCAATCTGCGTTTTGCTTCCTGCATAGCAACAGGATCGTATGCTTTTACCTTACATCCCGCCTTTAACAACTCATTTATAATTACCAAAGAAGGCGCTTCTCGCATGTCATCGGTTTCCGGTTTGAATGCCAATCCCCAAAGAGCAATCGTTTTTCCTTTTAAATCTCCGTTGTAAAACGAATTTAATTTATTGAAAAGAACAAACTTTTGGTCATCATTCACTTCTTCTACTGCTTTAATGACCCGCATGGCAAAGTTATTTCGTTCACCTATTTTTATTAATGCTTTCACATCTTTCGGAAAACATGAACCTCCATATCCGCAACCTGCATACAAAAACTTTTTCCCAATACGGGTGTCCGAACCAATACCTTTTCTAACCATATTGATATTAGCGCCAACTTTTTCGCACAAACAGGCAATATCGTTCATAAAACTGATACGCGTTGCCAACATAGCATTTGCCGCATATTTGGTCATCTCGGCGGAAGTAATATCCATAAAGATTACTCGAAAATTGTTTATTAGAAAAGGACGATACAAACGGGTCAGAATTTCTTCCGCCTTTGAAGACGCCACTCCAACAACAACACGATCAGGACGCATAAAATCATTTACCGCATCTCCTTCCTTCAAAAATTCAGGATTAGACGCTACATCAAAAGAAATAGATATTTGTCGCTTATCCAATTCTGCCTGTATTGTTTGTTGTACCAACTTGGCTGTCCCAACGGGAACAGTACTTTTAGTTACAATTAATTTGTAATCGTTCATTTTCCGACCAATCGTTTTCGCTACTTCAAGAACATATTGCAGGTCGGCGCTTCCATCTTCGTCGGGGGGAGTGCCTACCGCTGAAAATATTACTTCCGCATCATCTATATTATCCTCCAACGATGTTGAAAATTCCAATCGTCCTGCTTTGACGTTCTTTTCTACAAGAATATCCAAGCCCGGTTCATAAATAGGCAAAATGCCTTTCTTTAGATTTTCTATTTTTTCTTTATCTACATCTATACAAACAACGGAAATTCCCATTTCCGAAAAGCAAGTTCCTGTAACCAATCCTACATAACCTGTTCCTACTACTAACGTTTTCTTCATCTTACAAAATATTTTATATAATTACGATTATGCCGCCAAAGGTAGCATTTTTTTCAATACAAAAACAACATCAGAACAAATAACCTGTATTTATGTATAAACTTCCTTTGCCGTCCTGTTTATCAAAGGGCATGGCATAGTCTATGGCAATAATAAAGTTACGGTTAATCACTATCCGAAAACCGCCTCCCGCCGCCTTATGAAAACCGTCCGATTTGTTTGACTGAATGTATTTTTTATACTCTTCCTCCATAAGAGGATTATCTTCGCCCCGATAAGAGACATTGTATTTTCGAGAAACAATTCCTCCATCGAAAAAAGCATTTAATCCCAAATAAATATTTTGTTTCCACAACTGAAAACGTACAAATTTCCAACGTAATTCAGCATTCAAAAAACCGACATCCAATCCCTGTAATCTATCCCGCATGATTCCGCGCACCGTACGATAACCGCCTATTCCATCACGGTCGTATTCTTTGCCGATATTACTGAAAACAGGCATAATATAATAAGGAAGATAATTACCAATACTTCCCTGATAATTCAGTCGATAAGCAAATACAAGTTGATCTTTCACAATAGGAACATAATGTCGGAAGGTCAGCATGTATCGACAATAAGAATGTGTTGTTCCTAAAAAATGCGGCGCTAACGTAACATGGGCTTCCGTCCAAATCCCGCGAGAAGGCGCCGCTTCAAAATCTCGCGTATCAAACATCAACCCAAACCGTAATGCGCTCGTAAAGCCTCCGCCTCTTTCCTTTTCAGGGATAATGCCCCAAGCAATATACTTGTCATACAAAGTTTGTCCTGAAAACTTCTCGGCATCTTTTTTCCCCTTGTTGATTTTTGTCGTATCAATGCTGCTATAACGATGCCATCCAAAATAATAACTCGCTTGCCAAAACAATTTGTTGTTCCATATATTTCCAACAAAATCGGCTTTTGCTGTTATGGCTAAACGTTCCAAACGATAAAAAGCGCTCATGTATTCCGACGGCATACCTTCCTTTTCCTTTTGCTTTTTCCAATAATTTACACTGTCATAACAATAGTTAGACTGATAACCATTATATCCGTAAAAATCCAAGGCTTTATCATACGTAACTGTCGCCGCTAAAGACATGCGTACAGAGGGTATCAGATGCTTAGTATCATACGTTAAAAAATACTGTTGTGTACCTTTGGTGTAAGCTGAAGCCTCTATATACCATTGCTGCCGCGGAGTTGGATAATGGCTACCATCGCCATAATCATATAAATTGAGCAATGCGCCAAACTGAAATCCTTTATCCTGATCGTATGCTACCACAGGAAGGGGACCAAAAGAAATCCCTTTTTTCACTATATCTTTGTCGGCTTTCTTCTTAAAAAGTCCCTTCTTTTTTGACTTATCTTGTCCTGACGTATCCGTAACAATATTTTGCTGCGTTTCAACAATCGTATCATTATTTTGCGCAAAAACGCTACAGCCGAAGAACAGTAAAACGAACAATCCCAATTTCTTCTTCATATTTGTTTCCTTATGAATTATCTTTTATTTGCTTTCAAATTTATCTGAAATAATTATCTATTACAAACCTGTTTGACTTTCGTCGCACAAAGGTACAATATTTTGCGCAAATACAAACAAAAAAACTATATCTTCCGACTTGAAATTGTCATTTATTTTGCCATAGCAAAGCAGCAATGAAAGGGTGATATAAGAACTATATCACCCTAGGCTACACAAAAAAAAATATACAACATGACATATCAATAATAAATCTTATCCCAAATAGGATTTCAATCGTTTTGTTCCATTTTTACGCAGCTTTTTCAATGCCTTTTCTTTTATCTGACGTGCGCCTTCCCGTGTAAGACTAAATTTTTCACCGATTTCGTCCAATGTATATTCGTGTGATTTTCCTATTCCAAAAAACATACAAATCAATTCCCGTTCTCTCGGTTCCAACACTTCCAACGTATGACTGATTTCTTTTTCTAAAGATTCTCTAATAAGAATAGAATCTGTATGAGTAACTTCTTCACTTACGAAAGTATCAATAAAATTAGTATCATCTTCACTATTGATAGGCGCATCCATAGAAATATGGCGAGATGCAATTTTGACAATTTCGCCAATTTTATCAGGGGACAAATCTATAACTTCTGCGATCTCTTCTATTGTGGGTGGGCGATTGTATATCTGTTCCAATTTAGAAATTTCTTTCTTAATACGATTTACTGCTCCCAACTGATTAACAGGTAAACGAACAATCCGAGATTGATCTGCTATAGCATGAGAGATAGATTGTCTTATCCACCATACTGCATACGAAATAAATTTAAATCCTCTGGTTTCATCAAAGCGTTTTGCTGCTTTAATTAAACCAAGATTTCCTTCATTAATAAGATCTTGCAATCCTAAACCCTGATTTTGATATTGCTTCGCCACAGAAACAACAAAACGCAGATTTGCTTTTACCAATTTATCCAACGCTTCTTTGTTTCCTGCTTTAATTTGTTGGGCTAACTCTACCTCCTCTTCAGGAGTAACCATTTGTTCTTTACTAATATCCTGCAAATATTTTTCAAACGATGTGTTATCTCTATTAGTAATAGAATGTGATATTTTTAACTGTCTCATAAAATAAATAATCTCATTGTTTCTTTTAATTAATTACATAATAATATTATATCCATACACATATCCATTGGGATAAAACCCTTCAATGCGTATAATTCCTTCTTTGTCTTCGAGTATCCTTTCTATATCATTCTCTGTAGCTACCGACCTTTTATCTATGACTGTTATGACAAAATCATTTTGCACTCCTGCTGCTTTTAGCAAGCCATCTTTGATTTTTGTTATACGTAAGCCGTTATTTACTCTATATCGTGCTTTGATATGATCGCTGATAGGTTCTACTTCGATTCCCAATTTCTGTAACGCTACTTTATCTCCTTTTCGTATAATGTCTGTTGTTCCTATTATATTTTTTAGTGTAACTTTGATTTCGAGTTCTTTTTGTTCTCGAATAATCTTACAAACAATAACATCTCCAGGGATATGCTGGTCAAGAATTTCTTTCAGTTCGGAAAAAGAATTTACCTCATGTTTATTTATGGATAATAAAATATCTCCTTCCTTTATTCCTGCATTATCGGCAGATTTATTGGCTTCTATTTTAAACACCTGTATTCCTTTTGCGCTAGTAAGATGTAGATTTTCCGCTTTACTTCCGTCCATTTCCGAAAAGGAAGCCCCAAAATATACACGTTGAACTCTACCGTATTTCATTAAGTCATCAACTACTTTTTTGACAATGTTAACAGGTATTGCAAAAGAATAACCTGCAAAAGAACCTGTATTCGATGCAATTGCCGCATTAATTCCGATTAATTCTCCTGCTGTATTAACCAAAGCGCCTCCACTGTTTCCGCTATTAACTGCCGCATCGGTTTGAATAAAAGAAGATACGGAAGTATTGCCTCCCAATATATTTAGATTTCTAGCTTTTGCGCTCACAATGCCAGCGGTAACGGTAGACGTCAAATTATATGGATTGCCTACTGCCAAAACCCATTCTCCTAATTTCACGTCGTCGGAATTACCGTATTTTATATTATGTAGATTTTTAGCCTCTACTTTCAGCAGCGCCAAATCATTTTTTTCATCTGTCCCGACAATAGTCGCCTCAAAGGTACGCTTGTCATTAAGCGTAACTTTTATTTTTGTTGCTCCTTCTACCACGTGATTGTTTGTAATAATATATCCATCCGACGACAAAATAACGCCCGAACCATACGCCTGATAAACGCGTGTTTGTGGTTGCCCAAAAAAATTAAGGAAAGGATCTTGAAAGAAAAGATCAAATAAACTGCTCTTTTGTTGCATCTCCGCACTAATATGTATTACCGCATTAATTGTATGTTCTGCGGCGTATGTAAAATCTACAGGATTTACCCGTATGCCTGAACTTGCTGACGAATTATCTGAAGATGTAACATTTCGTTGTGCACAACCAACATTACAAAAACAAAATCCAAAAATAATCCCTCCTAATAAATATTTATTCACCTTACTAAACTTCATCATTTTTTTTGTCCCTTATACGACCAATAATACAAAAAGTTTCTTTTTTATTCACCATTCAAATTGTCAAAAAATGTAACGTCAAAAGTGGATATATTGTTTATCCCTTTCTGATTTTCTTATTGCATAATTTGAGAACAAACTATGTAGACTATAGAAACTACGAAATATATATTTTATTATATCCTGTTGCAAATTTATTTTATTGAGCTGATTATTTTATCCCATCAAATTGATAAGTTATAATAAAACAGCATCTTAATTTTGAGTACTAAAAATTATCGCATGACTTTAACGATGCACATTCTAAAAAGTTCTCTGAAATTTTCATCAAACAATAACGCTGTGAAATATATATTTGAAAGTTAACTACAATAAAACCGCCTCTAATTCTTCGGAAGCTGTGTGAAAAGCGCTCCCCGCAATAGTAGACGTCGTCATTGTAAGGAGATATATCTTTCAAATAAGCAAAAGGGAATGACGTTTATATTATGCGGCAGCTTACGGTATGCGAGAAACAGAAACGGCTGAAAGCCGTAAATCAATAGCGTTGGGCAACGCCAATGTAATGAATTGCACCCCTCTCTCTCAAGCCCTGAAAGGGCGAAATCCTTTGTCAATAATAGATTACGCCCCGTTGGGGAGGTTGTGCAAAAGAGAAAAAAAAAATGATAAAGAAAAGTGTTACCTTCTGGATGACGTTTTTTTAAAACTGACTTTTGCACAGCCTACCCTACAGGTCATAATTCATAACTCATAATCCATAACTCATAACATTGATTTCTATTGAATGGTTTCGACTAATAGCATCTCTCTTTGCTATGTGATTTAATTTTTTTAAGAATTATGTCCCCCATTTATCCCCCCCTGATTTTAATGATGGGTGTCTTTTTGTACTACTTTTGTACTCCAAACTTTAAATGTTTTTATTATGAGAAATTTGATTAATCGTATTTTAGTTGTATGTATGGGAGCTTTATTATTTACACAGACAGTGTGTTCCCAGACAATTTTTAGTCAAAGTGAAAATTTTGACGGTAATACGCACTCTTTTACTTCCTACTTATGGGAAGTAACTACATCCTACAGCAGAAGTCATACTAAATCTATGGCAGGTTATGTCCCTAATATCTCCGGGGATTCTGTTGTGCTGACATCTCCGTCTTATAATCTTGGCACGTATGATGGAGCAAATGTTAGTGTTGTGTTAAAGTTTAACCATATCTGTAAAGTATCTCCGCAGGATATTGCACGGATAGAATATCGAATTGGTATAAATAGTTGGGAAGCTATTCCTGTTTCGTCGTATATGGGAACGGCAGCCAATTATGCAATGTACGGCTTTAATGCAGAAAACTATCCGAAATGGAAAGGAGAAGACAGTACGGCAACGCCAAGTAACGGATGGTGGCAGGAAGAAATCTTTGATATATCTTCTGTTAAAGGAAATTCCATTCAAATCCGCTTCGTATTGAAACATGGTAATATAACAGGATCGCAAGTCTCTTATGGATGGCTTATTGATGATGTTGGTATTTATGTTTCAGAGCGTCCTGTTGAGCATCCTTTCATACAGTTTTTAGGTTCCTATCCTATCAATGCAGTATATCGGACGGGACCTTATGACATTACCGTTGAAGCAAAACCTAATGCGACAACAAAAGCTTCTTTGAAGCCTGTCTATTTAAAATATACTTCTCTATATAATAATGTATATACGATCGATTCTGTGCTAATGAACAATGCAGACGGAGACACAATGTGGACGGCTTCAATACCTCAGTTTCGTGAGGGAACTAATGTAACCTATTCTATCACTGCTACCGATACCAATGCTAACAGTAGAAGTCTGTATGGCGGTTATGCTATCAAACGATTGGTCAATACTCCCTCTGGTTATGTTATCGCAGGAACAGGACAAACTGCAAATAATAATACTCCTGTTTGCATGAACAGTAATTATGGCTGGTCTCGTCAATTGTATCTGGCGGAAGAAATAGAGCCAATAGCTTCTGCAGGCGGAATAATCACCAAATTGGCATGGGAATGTACATCAGAAAATATAAATGTGGTTTATGACAGGCAAACCTGTTACTTTCAAGCAGTAGACAACAAAGTTATATCCAATAAAAACTATGAAAATCCTGTATCTGTCGGCGCAGAACAGGTATGGACAGGCAGTCTTAACATTACGCAAGGTTGGGTAGAAATTACATTGGATAAACCGTTTTTGTTATTACCCGAACAAAATTTGGTAATCCACTGGGTTCAAAAAAATGGAATGCATACTGCTGCTAATTGGGCTCATACGGTAATGCCTAATACTATGTGTGTCTATGCTAATAATGATATAAGATTTCCTTCCAACCCAACAAATCCGTCTACAGATATTGTATTAACGTCATTACGTCCTAATGCACGGTTTTATTTACAGGGAAGTGATTATGCAGCCAATTCGACGGCTATCCTTTCGATGACTTCTCCTACGCAACAGTCTCTTCAACCGGGCATTGCCAATAATGTGGAGATTTTAATCCGTAATACAGGCTCTGAAAAATTAGATTCAGTTACTGTCAATTGGACGGTAAACGGTGGTACAGTCAATTCAATACAGTGGTATGGAAATTTATCATGGGACAATCAGACGACGGTTTCATTGAACAGTTTTATTCCGAGAGCAAACATGTACGATTCTATCCTTGTATGGTTAGACATGCCTAACGGAGTAATAGATTCAACTTCTTGGGATGATACGCTTTTGGTTATCTTTTACGGTTGTTCTGGTGGCGGAATATCGGGAAGTTTTACGGTAGGGAATGGCGGTAATTTTGCCAATCTGGATAAGGCAATGGAAATTTTAGACCGTTGCGGCGCAAATGGAAATCTTGAATTGCAACTTAAAAACGGTATTTATACATACGGATTGGACTTTCAGAATTTTGGCGACATTATGAATGGTCATCGTTTAATTATAACCTCTGAAGCAAAGAACAAAGACAGTGTAATATTCCGTCCATCATCAAATTATGGCGTAAAATTAGGTCAATCGAAAAATATCACCTTGGAATATCTTACCTTTGACCTTCTGCAAGCAAAAATGCACGGAATATTTATCAATGATACCTGTTCCAATATCACGGTTAATCATTGCGCTGTCTTATGCGACACTGTAAATACCAGTCAATCGTTTTCAGCTATTTATAAAACCAGCAATACAGGGATTTTACAGCATATTCAGCTTACTAATAACTTTATTAATGGAGGATATCGCGGAATAGAACTCGATGCAGGCACAAGCAGTCAATACGGTTCCAACATTACTATCGAGGGTAATACGGTGAAAAATGCAAATGAAAGTAATATTTACATACGCTATGCGGATAATATCAGTATAGCGAATAATAAAATACTTGCTCGATCCTATGGAAGTAATTTTTATTGGTATGGGATCTATGCAAGTGGCATAAGTGGAAATGTTCAGGGAAATAAAATTAATCAGCAATTTGCAGCATTAACATCTGTTCGAGGTATCTATATAGAAGCCATGAACCAAAATAATTCAATCGAAACAGGCATGATTGCAAATAATGAAGTCATACTTGATGCGAACAAAGCAGTATCAACAGCATATTATTATGGGATATATGTTAGTAATCCTAATGCAAATCTATTCCATAATTCTATCTTTATTTCCAATATAGGCGGAACAAATCCTCCATGCGGCATTAAAATAGAAGGCGGTACAAAAGTAGATGTACAAAACAATAATGTTGTAATTGAAAGCATCAATGGGCGTCCTCTTGAAATGCCTGCTGTTAATCAGAGTATACATAATTTTAAGTCAAACAACTTCTATGCTCCGAGAAATATGGCTCGTATTGTTTCGACGGATGTTCCAAGTGCAGATTTGTGGCAATCCTATTTTCCTGCTGATGTAACCTCCATATCAAAGTTGCCTGCTTTTATAGACAACACTGTTTCTCTTGAATTATCTAACTATAATGATTTTCTTTGTACCAAAGTAAACAACGTTTCAAATGATATTAACAACACGGTGCGCGGTGGAACAACAAGTATGGGAGCTTATACGCAAACGCCTTTTACTGTTAATGCAATGCTGACAGAAGTAATCGGTTGGCAGCCTGCATCGGGACAGGGAAGTACGCTTAAACTTGTCCTTCTCAATGATGGAACTTCAACAATAAATTCTGCTAACATTAATTGGACATTCAATAATTCACCGCAAAATTCTGTTACTATGTCAAAGACATTACAGGCGGGAGAATCCGATACGATTTCCTTAGGCAATATCAATTATGCAAACGGAATGAATGAACTAAAAGCATGGATTAGTCAATTAGGCAGTCTAACGGATGAATATAAAAAGAATGATACTTTACAAATGTCAGCTCTTGTTTGCGGTAGCATGTTGAATGGAATTTACACCATAGGCGCTACAGGTAATTTTAAAACAATAAACGAAGCTGTCAATGCTCTCTATACTTGCGGCATCAGCGGAAGTGTTACTTTTACTGTAGAAAATGGCATCTATCCAGAAATTGTTCAATTTCCAAGCAGTATAACAGGATCAAGCGCTACCAATACCGTAACTTTCATTTCTGTCAATGGAGACGCTCAGGCAACAGTCATTCAACGAAAAGGAGCTACATCTTTAGACAATGCAACACTTATTTTGAATGGTGTTTCAAACCTTACCTTCAAACAAATCACTATAGATGGTAGACCTGCTGGTACGGAAGACGGCGCTTATTTTCATGCTGTCAGAATCAACTCGGGATGTAACAATATTGAAATCGATAGTTGTATATTGATTAATCCATTAAACTCTCCTAAGTATTTGACAACTGCAAGTTATGCTGTTATTTATACACCAAATGGAAGTATACTAAACAATATCCGTATTCTGAACAATACCATAAAAGGAGGATCTCATGGTATTTATATTTATGGCGCTTCGGGTACGCGTAATAAAAATATTTTCATCGAAAATAACCTCATCAGTATGGTTGATAATTATGGAATGTATCTTTATTATAACGATTCTGTTTCTATTTATAGCAATACCATTACGCAACGGATTGCAGACATGAGTAGCCCTGCCGCATTTTCTGGAATTTATTGCTATTACTTCACCGGCAACATTATCAAAAACAGGATATATGCAGATTTATCCTTGGGTTATGGTATATATATTGCCTCAATGAATAATGTAGGAGACACAACCGCAAACCCTACATTAGTTGCCAATCCCGCACTCATTGCCAATAATGAAATTAGAGGTTACGCTACAGGTACTAATAGTGGAATATATGTAAATACAAAAGTACACGCGAATATTTATCATAATTCTGTACTGATTAATGGGACAGGAATAGCAAGAGGGCTTTTTATTACAACAAACAACCGTAGTAATAATATAAGAGTTAATGCAAAGAACAATAATTTTGCCATGATGACCTCTGCTAATGATTTTCCCATTTATCTAACAGCAACATCTACAACTATTTTTTTTCTACAGTTTCATGATATTGATTACAACAACTACTATTCTCAAAAAGGCGCTTATGTTGGTTATGCTGGCGGAAACAAAACTACTTTATCTGCATGGCAGGCAACAATGACAGGCGATTTAAATTCTGTTGTTGAAAAAACTTACTTTGTTGATGCGACAAATACATTGCAACCCGCATCCAATCATGGATTAT